>JAUWLK010000186.1 GCA_030613745.1 Flavobacteriaceae bacterium
TTCACTTCTGGTAAACCACCTGTATTAGAAGATATAACAGGAGTTCTTGCCGCCATTGCTTCTAAAGCCGCTAATCCAAAACTCTCTGTTTCCGATGGCAATAAAAACAGATCCGTTAAACACATGATTTTTCTTACTTCGTCACTTTTTCCCAAGAACAATATTTTATTTTTAATACCTAATTCTTTGGCTAAAATTTCCGCTTTTTCTCTATCCGGTCCATCACCAACCATTAATAGTTTAGAAGGAATTTTATCTTGTATCTTATGAAAAATATGTATTACATCTAAAACTCTTTTCACAGGGCGGAAATTACTGACATGGGTTATGATTTTTTCATCCGTTTTTGCCAAAGTTTCCCTCAAACAATCCTCATCATTCCAATCTTTTTGATATTCAAAATCAATAAAATTGTAAATAACCTCAATTCTATTATAAATTGTAAACAAACGCAAAGTATCTGTTCTTAAACTTTCAGATACAGTTGTTACAATATCTGAATTGTTTATACTAAATTCAACCGCTGTTTTATATACCGGATGACTTCCTACCAAAGTAATATCTGTACCGTGTAAAGTAGTAACTATTGGAATATTTATACCTTTTTGCTGAAGCATCTGTTTAGCCATATAAGCGGCGTAAGCATGAGGTACAGCATAATGTACATGTAATATATCCAATTTATATTTTTCAACTACCTCAACCAATTTACTTGAAAGCGCCAATTCATAAGGCTGATGATGAAAAAGTGGGTAATCTTCTACAAATACCTCATGAAATTGTAAATTTTGATTTAAAACATTCAATTTTACAGGTTGGTGTGATGTTATAAAATGGACCTTATGTCCTTTATGAGATAATGCAATCCCCAATTCAGTTGCTATAACTCCACTACCACCATAAGTAGGATAACATACTATACCAATATTCATCATATTTTTTTTACAAATTTAAAGGATCAGACGCTAATATTATTAATGCTTACTATTTCTAAGGTAAGTTTTTCAATAAAAATCTTTTCACGTTTTCTCCCATTATTTTTTGTATATCTTCTTCAGAAAAATCTAATTTAATCAATTCTTCAACAATTAAAGGTAATCCTGTTATATCAAATGGCGTTGTGACAGAGCCATCAAAATCTGACCCCAAAGCCACATAATCAGCACCAACCAAATCAACAGTATATTTTATTGCATTAGCTGTTGCCAAAGCATCTGTACCACAAACTGCCTGTTCAAACATAGCTATGCTTATTAATCCTCCTGTACCTGCAATTTCTTTGATTTGCTTATCGGATAAATTTCTAACATTATCGCAAGTACCTTTTACACCGGTATGAGAAGAAACAATCGGACGATTAGTAATAGCTAAAATATCATCAACTATTTTTGGAGAACAATGTGCAATATCAATAATCATATTTAAATCATTCATTTTTTTAATTACTTCTTTACCAAAATTGGTCAAACCATTACCTGTAATTCCATGTGCAGATCCTCCTAATTCATTATCAAAAAAATGTGTTGCTGCCATCATTCTGACACCATTGTCAAATAATACTTGTACATTTTCTAATTTCCCGTCTAATGCATGAGCTCCCTCAACACCTATAATTCCAGCTGTAATATTTTTATTGATTTTTCTATCAGAAATATACTTTTGCATACCAGCTGATGTAGTAATTACTCTAAATTTTCCATCTGATTTTTTTGCATAATGATATAGATCTTCACATTGAGATATTGCTCGTTTGGTCAAACTACTCATAGGTCTGCCTTGTACAAAATACAATGCAGTAATATTATCAGTATCACCAGTATTCTTATCAAAATTCTGGTCTTTTGGTGATTTAGTTACAATCGTAAAAGCTTGTAACCCAATATTTGCTTTTAACAATTTAGGAATATCTACTTGTCCAAAATTATTATCTTTTAATAGATTTCGTTTCCATAATAAAGCATCACAATGCATATCTGCAATAAAATCTAATGAATTATACACTTCTTTAGCTTTTGAGCTTACAATATATGGAGCTTTAATTCTTACTTTATTATGTTTCTTGTCAAAAAATTGAGGAACAAATAACGTTACCAAATAATATATCAATAAAATAAATAGTATAATTGAAATTAAAATTATAGGCTTTTTTTTCATTTGATATCAAAAAAATAAATTCATAGATTAGTTGTAACTTTGAGTACCGTAAATTTAAAATATTAAATGGAATTTAATTCCTTTTTATCATTAATTTCAAATATAAATACCGCTAAACTTGGCGGTTTGGAATCTCAATTTAAAATGGTTCCAAAAGAAAGAAAAATATTTAACAATCTAAATATTGAAAAATTACGTCCGAAAAAAGCTGCCGTATTAGCTCTTTTTTATCCAAATATAAAAAATGAAACCTGTTTTTTATTAACTTTAAGAGCTAATTACAAAGGTGTTCATGCTGCACAAATTAGTTTTCCTGGCGGAAAATTTGAATCATCTGATAAAAATTTAAAAAACACGGCAATACGTGAAACATTTGAAGAAATTGGTATAAATAGTAATGACATCCAAATAAAAAAACAAATGACAGATACTTTTATTCCTCCAAGTAATTTTTTAGTAAGTCCTTTTTTAGGAATACTTAATTACACACCAAAATTTACATATAATCATGAAGTTGAAAAGGTAATAGAAGTTAGATTATCAGATTTGTTAAATGATAAGTCAATAACAATAAAAAATCTATCAACAAGCTATATGAAAAATATTGATGTACCTTGCTATAAATTAAATAATTATACAGTATGGGGAGCTACATCAATGATGCTAAGTGAAATTAAAGACCTACTTAAACTGATATACTAATTAATTTTTTTTATGTTTGTCATGCAAATACTCTAAAATGGCTTTATTTAAACAAGATGTTTTTGGAAATAATTTATTTCTTAAAAAGACATTAATTCGAATATTGGGTTTATTTTCTCATAGAAGATATCGTGGTTTTAATGAACTGTATATTGAAGGATCTGAAATTATTCGTGACTTACCTGACAGTAACGTATTATTCGTTGCAAATCATCAAACTTATTTTGCAGATGTTGCTGCAATGTTACATGTTTTTAATGCTTCCCTTAGTGGAAGAGTTGATAATATTAAAGATGTTGGTTACTTGTGGCAACCCAAAATGAATATTTATTTTGTTGCGGCAAAAGAAACCATGCGATCTGGCATACTTCCAAAAATTATGGCATATGGGGGTTCTATTTCAATTCAAAGAACATGGAGAGAAAAAGGTAAAGATATAAAAAAGCAAGTAAAACTATCAGATATTTCCAATATCAGTATGGCTTTACAAGATGGTTGGGTTATTACTTTTCCTCAAGGAACTACAACTCCGTTTAAACCTATAAGAAGAGGTACTGCGCATATCATACGCGAAAACAAACCTATTGTTATTCCTATAGTTATTGATGGTTTTAGACGCTCATTTGATAAAAAAGGTTTGATGATCAAAAAAAGAGGAATATTACAATCTATGGTAATTAAAAAACCTCTTGAAATTGACTATGAAAAAGATACCGTTAATGATATAGTTGAAAAAATAGAATTCGCAATTGAACAACATCATTCCTTTTTAAAAGTCACTAAAATTGAAGAATACGATAAAAGTGAAAAAGAACTCAATAAAAAAAGGGAGTTTTGGGATATGTATTAAAAAATTAGCAGTTCTCTCCAATTGAAAACTGCTAATCCTTTTTTAAGCTAACCAAGATTTTAACATCCAAATCGTTTTTTCTTGCTCAGAAATAAAGTCGCTCATCATAGAATTTGTGCCTTCATCATTGGCCTCATCAGATTGATTTAAAATACTTCTTTCAATTTCAATTAATTCTGATAAGGAGTTTACAACCAATTCAACTGATTTTATATCATTAGAAATATTTTTCCCTACCGGAACCTTTGCTATAGCTGTATAATCACTAAAAGTATGAAGAGGATTTCCTTCTAATGTTAGTATACGTTCAGCAATCATATCAATTTTTTCTTGAGAATCTGTATATAATTCTTCAAATTTTACATGCAATTCAAAAAATGATTTCCCTTTAATATTCCAATGTAACCCTCTTAAGTTTTGATAATAAACCTGAAAATTTGCTAATAATTCGTTTAAATTTACATTTAACTCTTCTACTTTTTCTTTATTTAATCCTAAAATTGTTTTGTTCATAATTATTTGATTTTAAATTCAATACAAAAATATTAAAAACTAATAGGGAATTGTCATAATTAACATTGATAGTTTTAATATCTTTATCAAAAATATTTATACTAATGACTATAACTCAGTTAAAATACGTTTTGTCAGTTGCTGAACATAGAAATTTCACATTGGCTGCCGAAAATAGTTTTGTTACGCAGCCAACTTTATCAATGCAAATTCAAAAATTAGAAGATGAATTAGATGTCATCATTTTTAACAGAAAAAAGAAACCAATTGAGTTAACTCCTATTGGTGAAAAAATAATTGAACAAGCCAAAATAATTGTTAATGAAAGTAATCGAATCACCGATATCGTTGACCAACAAAAAGGATATATCGGTGGTGAATTTAAATTAGGAATTATTCCAACCATAATGCCTACTTTACTCCCTTACTTTTTAAAATTATTTTTAAAAAAATACCCAAAAGTTCATTTGATCATTGAAGAGCTTACTACCGAAGAGATCATTAAAAAATTAAGTGATGGACAATTAGATGTTGGAATTGCAGCTACACCTCTAGAAAACGAAGCTATTAAAGAGCGACCTCTTTATTATGAGCCTTTTGTAGGTTATATATCATCTAATCACCGTTTATTCAACAATGACTTTATAACCGAAGATGATTTAGATATAGATGATATATTATTATTAGAAGATGGACATTGTTTCAAAAACAGTGTACTAAACTTATGTCATGTATCAAAAAATACAGGTAAAAATAAATTTCAATTAGAAAGCGGTAGTATTGATACTTTAATTAAACTTTCAAAAGAAGGGTTAGGGATGACTTTGTTACCTTATCTCCACACATTAGATTTACCAGATGAAGATAAAAAGTTTTTAAAGCAATTTAACAATACAGTGCCAGCACGTGAAGTGAGTTTAATTTATCATAAGTCACAATTGAAAATGCAACTTATTGAAGCTTTAAAAAATATTATTGATGGTGTTATTAGAGGTGCTATTTCTTTTCAGGATGTGAAAATTATTAGCCCTATAAACAAAGGTATGTACTTAAAATAGAAGAATTTACTGTTTTATAACAGATAAAGAAACATATAGTTCTGGTTTGTTAACTGTAAATTCTATAAGCCAAATACGCAATTCTTCAATTTCAAATGGTAATAAACGTTGTATCGCTTTTTTTAATTCTTTAACAAATAATTCAGCGTCAAAACTAACTTTTTTTAGAACTGTTTTGGTATAATCAAATATTGCTCTTGCCATATTTATTTCTAAAATTAATTATTAAGTATTAGAACGGAAACTTATTAAG
>JAUWLK010000165.1 GCA_030613745.1 Flavobacteriaceae bacterium
CTTCTAAAATTTCAATTCGCTTTTCATTATTTTTATAATTTTCACTTGAAGCAACTAATTTATATTCTTTAGCACATGAAACTGTAAATTTGTATGTTCCATCATCATATGTTGAAACCGATTCTAATAAATTTCCTTCTAGATTATATAAATCTACTGTAGCTCCAGGTATTACTTCTAGAGATTCTTTATCTCTAACTTTACCATCAACAGTAATAAAACATTCTCCAGGTCGAATATCTTCTTCCAAAGTAAAAGCATATAAATCATTAAACCCTAATCCTTGTAATCTATTTGAAGTAAAGAATCCTTGATTATTATCCTTGTTTACTATATAAGCGAAATCGTCATTGATACTATTAATTGGAGAGGCTAAATGATAAATTTCGGAAGTTGTTTCTTCATAAATTTCAACAGCAAAAACATCTAATTTACCCTTACTAGGATGTCCATCAGATGAAAAATATAAAATACCATCTTTCGTAATAAATGGAGTGGTTTCATTTCCTGATGTATTAACATTTTTTCCTAAATTTCTTGGTTTACTATATTTACCGTTCTTTAAAATATCAACAACAAATATGTCTGTTTTCCCTTCAGAAGGTAATCTGTCTGAAACAAAATATAATTTACTATTATCATTATTTAATACTGGATAACCTGAAGAATATGCTTTTTTGTTAAAAGGTAATTTTTCAATATTTGACCAATTTCCATTTGCATCAACATTAGCTTTAAACAATTCTAATCTTTGGTTTTTAGGTAATTTCTGTTTTGATAATTTTTTTACATATTTATTTCTACTGAAATATACTGTTCTTTTATCAGAAGTATACGTTGCACCAGTTTCATTGAATTTGGTATCTGAATTATTAATCACTGGCTTTATGTTATTAATTTCTCCGTTAAAATTAATATCACCAACATATAAGTCCTTCCTTGGATTGTAATTTTTTCTAGATGATTTTACTTTTTCAGATGCTGATGTAAAAATCAATTTGTTATTATCTAAGATAGCTACTCCATAATCAGAGTTTTCTTTATTGATTTCTAAAAATTTTATTTTATACTTTCCTGTAGATTGAGCTGAACTATAAAATAACCCAACAAATAATAAAATTAATAATATCCCCTTTTTCATAGTATTATTTTGATATAATTAAATGATAATCAATATTTTAATTGGTTTTAAAAATATTTAAAACACAAAGTGTATCATTTGTTTTTTAAATTTAAGTGAATAAAAAACTTATGAACAGTGTGTTAATAACGTTATAATAAAGATAAAATTATGTTACTATTAAATTTTTAAATGATTTTTTAAGATGTTTTTAAATTTAGACATAAAAAAAGCCCAATACTACTTGGGCTTTTATATTTTATAGATTTAATAGTTTGTCTATTCCTTAGTGTTTTCCTCTTTTTTTTCTTCTTTACTATTAGATTTATAATCATCATTTAAAGCATCTATTACTTCATCTGTTATATCTAAAGTTTTATCTCCATACATTACACTTTTGGTTTGTTTTGAAGTACCTAAAATATAGGTTAATCCATTTTGGTTTGCATAATCTGTCAAAAAACTTTCAATATCTTCATTAATAATATCTATTTTTTTTTGTCCTTCTGTTTGAATAAGTTGTTGAGCCTTTTGCTGACGTTGTTGTATTTGTTGTTGCTCTTGCATCAACTCTTGCTCCTTTTGTTTTTTTGCTTTTGCAGATAAAGAATTTGTCTTTTGTTGATATTCCTGAACTTTTTGTTGAAAGTTAAAAGCCAGCTGATCCAATTCAGTAGCTATTTTTTCTGATTGAGCTTTCATTTCTTCTTCTGCTTTTTTTGATCCCTCATATTCCTTTAATATTTCTTCAACATCTACATATGCGATTTTTACTTGATTACAAGATGTTAATAAAAAGACAATGGAAAATAATGCAATTAATTTTTTCATTTTAATAATTTTGAAATTAGAACGGCAAATGTAAAAAAACATAAAAAATTAGACTATGAATTTTTGATTTTATTTTTCTTAATTTTAATTATAGTTATTATTTATACATTTTTAATATATTATTTATAACGACTATAGTTTAATGTCTAAAAAATTGGCTTTAAAAGATGTTTTAAAAATTAGTTATAGAATTACACCTGTTTTTATTAAAACCCTCTTAAATATTGTTTAAAAGGATTTTATTTGCTTTTAATGACGTAAATTAAAGAAGAGTATTCTTTTGTCTTCTTTGCTTTAAGATTTGAAAGTAGTCCTATGTAAAAAGCATGCACCGGATTAGAAATTCTTGTTTTATATTTTTCTGATAACAAGCTTACATAATAGGAATCAAATATCATAGGTAAAGTTTTCACTATTTGAAAATCGTGTTTTGAGAAAAGCAATTGTATAGATTTTTGAGAAAAATGCCAAAGGTGTCTAGGCACATCATAAGCTGCCCAAAATTTTCCATAATATTGAGCATCATAACTTTTATAATTAGGAACAGCAATTATTAAAGATCCATTTGGTTTTAATAACTTCTTTAAAGATAAAATATATTCCGAAAGATTCGGTACATGTTCTAATACATGCCACATAGTTATAACATCATATTTTTGAATATCATTTAGATCACATAGTAAATCTCCAATATTATTTTTTATAACATTTGAAATATTGTTACTGCTTATTCTAATTTTTTTTAAAGCAATTGTTTTTGCTTTGTTGTTTGGTTCAATACCATGAATATCCCATCCATTATTTTTACAGGCAACTAAAAAATCTCCAGTTCCACTACCAATATCTAAAATTGTTTTTTTATCTGTTTCAAATGAATTTATGAGGTTTACTTTTTTCTTAATTGAATAATTCTTTACAATTTGATATACTTTATCAACCAAAGATTTATTAGAATCAGTATGTGAAATATAATTTTCACTCTCATAATATTTACTTAATTCTTCACCTTTCGGCTTTGGAGAAGTGATTAACATATCTAAATTTTCATCTAGAACCAAATCAAATTTTTCTTTACTTACTGTATAATCTCGACAAGTTAGTATTATTTTATTTTCTTTTTTCACTTAATAGGTTTATATTTTGTTTCACGTGGAACATTAATTTTATCTTCCCATATAAACTAATAATACAGATATATCACTTGGTGAAACTCCTGATATTCTACTGGCTTGAGAAATTGATGCAGGTTGAATTTTACTTAATTTTTCTCTTGCTTCAAACGAAATAGATTTAATCTTATAGTAATCAAAATTTATTGGTATTTTAATACTTTCTAATCTCTGTAACTTATCTGCACTATTCTTTTCCTTTTCAATATAACCAGAGTATTTTACATGAATCTCCGTTTGTTCAATAACCTCATTATCTATATTGTTGTCCTTAATAAATTGCTCAACTTTTGGAAACTTTCTAACATCATTAAAATCTAATTGTGGACGAGCAGCAATTTTAAACATCTTCATAGATTGAGAAACCAATGCTGAATTTTTACTTTCTAGAACTGGATTTACATCTTCGGGTTTGATACTTGTTTTTATTAAAAAATCAACAAATAAATCTGTTTTTGTTTGCTTTTCAATAACTCTATCCATTCGTTGTTGAGATACTAGTCCCAATTGATATGCTTTAGGTGTCAATCTTAAATCTGCATTATCTTGACGTAAAAGTGTTCTGTATTCAGCTCTTGAAGTAAACATTCTATAAGGTTCATCTGTACCTTTTGTTATCAAATCATCTATTAAAACGCCTATATAAGCTTCGTTTCTTTTTAAAATAAAAGGAACTTTGTTTTGTGTTTTTAAAGCTGCATTAATTCCTGCCATTAATCCTTGCGCCGCTGCTTCTTCATACCCTGTTGTACCATTAATTTGCCCTGCAAAAAATAAATTCTCAATTAGCTTTGTTTCTAAAGATAATTTTAATTGTGTTGGTGGAAAATAATCATATTCGATTGCGTAACCAAAACGTAAAAATTTTACATTTTCAAAGCCAGATACTTTCCGTAAAGATTTGTATTGAATTTCATAAGATAATGAAGTAGAAAATCCATTTACATAAATTTCAGTAGTGTTCCAACCTTCTGGTTCAATAAATAATTGGTGTCGTTCTTTAGAAGCAAACCTATCTATCTTATCTTCAATTGATGGACAATATCTTGGACCGACACCTTGAATTCTACCAGTAAACATTGGTGACTCTTCAAAACCTTCTCGTAAAATATTGTGTACCTCATTTGAAGTATATGTCATATAACAAGATAATTGATTTGTTAGTGGTTTTGTAATATTAGAATATGAAAACTTTGTTGGATTTTGATCACCTGGTTGTTCTATCATTTTAGAAAAGTCAAGAGATTTAGCATCCACTCTTGGTGGCGTTCCTGTTTTCATTCTTCCGGAAATAAATCCTTTTAAAACTAAATCTTCCGTAATTCCTGTAGATGCTCCTTCACCTGCTCTTCCTCCACCAAAAGTTTTATTTCCTATATGAATTTTACCATTTAAAAATGTTCCGGCAGTAACAATAACCGTTTTAGATTTTATATTTAAACCCAGCAATGTTTTAACACCTATAATCTTATCACCTTCAAATAATAAACCATTAACTGAATCTTGAAATAAGTCTAAATTATCTATTTGCTCTAGTGTAGTTCTCCATTCTTCTGCAAACCGCATTCTGTCGCTTTGTGCTCTCGGGCTCCACATAGCTGGTCCTTTTGATTTGTTAAGCATTTTAAACTGAATTGCTGTCTTATCAGTTATAATACCGCTGTAACCCCCAAGTGCATCAATCTCTCTAATAATCTGACCTTTTGCTATACCTCCCATGGCAGGATTACAACTCATTTGTGCAATGTTTTGCAAACTCATTGTAATCAATAAAGTTTTTGCCCCTAAATTAGCTGCTGATGCCGCTGCCTCACTTCCGGCATGACCACCACCTATAACTATAACATCATATTTATTATCAAATAAACTCATATCAAATCAAAAAATGTTTCACGTGAAACATTATATATCTATTTTAAAAAGTTCGCAAAGATAGATAATAATCTTCTTTAGAACGCATTATTTTTTTTTCGTCAACTGTTTTATCTTTATAACCACAATAATGTAAAACACCATGTATCATCACTCGGTGTAATTCATCATAAAAATCTAAACTTAAATCATTAGCATTATCAACAACTCTGTCTATAGAAATATAGATATCCCCAGAAAGTATGTTATCTATACTATAATCAAAACTAATTATATCTGTTAACATATTGTGTTTTAGGTGTTTAATGTTTATTTTAAGTAAATAATTATCATCGCAAAAAATAAAAGCAACCTCTCCTAACATCTTGTTTTCGTGATTAATACAAAATTCTATCCATTTAGATAGTTTATTTTCATCTATTAAATTAAAATCTGATTCAGAATGAAAAGTTATCATTAAAATTTAATTTTTGATATAAATCTAATTTTGCTTAAAATATTCTATTACTCTTTTTTTATAAACTGGTTGCAAAGGTAAATTTTGTTTGATTAAAATTTCATTTTGGTTAAAATATAATTGCTTTGTTTGAATAGCTTTAATTGTTCTCTGGTTGTACTCTTTTAAATTTACATCTGCTTGCCTCTTATTATCCTTGTTTTGTTCAAAAGTTGCTTCTTCTAACTTTAAAAGTTCGTGCAATAAATTTTGCATGTTCTGTAAAACTTCTTTTGTATAACCCTTTTTTAACAACATGTTTTCTAGTTCTTCCATTTTCTGTAAAGTCTCATTACCTCCGTTCCCATTGTTTGATTCATGTTTCAATAAACTTTTTAGCTGTTCCCGTAACTGATTTTGTTGCTGGTAAATTTCAAACTGTTCACCGCTCATTTGCTCTTTAGTTTTACCTCCTTTTTTTTGACCTGGTTTAACTCCTTCTTTTAATTTTTGAATTAAATCATTTTGTTTTTTTATAATATCAGGTAAATTTATTTCTTCTCCTTTTTTACCTTTTCCTTTACCGTTTCCAGGTTTTTTGTTTTGTAAACTTTGTAATATGTCACTTAATAAATCTGCTAAATTATTAGCAGCGGTCATGGTGTATTGCTGATTAGAAACACCTTGATGTATCTTATTTTGTGCAATGTTTTCTAAAGATTTATCTAAATTATAATGAGCACTGGTTAGATCTTTTTGAATTTTAGAGCTCAGCCTAACCATTCGTAATGAA
>JAUWLK010000090.1 GCA_030613745.1 Flavobacteriaceae bacterium
TCTTTCCATGATCCACCTCTTATAACTTTACGTTGATTATCACTATCTTCAACATTTGGGTTAATTGTAGAACCCAAGTAATATGATGATGGATTATATGCAGTATTTGTCCATTCTGCAACATTACCAGCCATATTATACAATCCGTAATCATTTGCATTATATGATTTTGCTTCTAGTGTATACAAAGCCCCATCAGCAGCATAATTACCTCTTTCTGGTTTAAAATTCGCCAAGAAACAACCTCTATCTGTAGTTGTATAAGGACCTCCCCAAGGATATTTAGCATATTCTAAACCTCCACGAGCAGCATATTCCCATTCTGCCTCAGTAGGTAATCTAAAGCGACGTTCTTTTCCAGAGCTTTTCTTTTTACCTGCCAAAAAGTTATTTCTTTTTTCAGTTCGAAAATCACAAAATGCTTTTGCTTGATTCCATGAAACACCTACAACAGGATATTCATTATATGCTTGATGCCAAAAATAATCTTGATGCATAGGATCATTATAAGAATAGTTGAAATCTTTAACCCATACAGCTGTATCAGGATAAATTTGAACTTCAACTTTTTTCAAAAAATCTTTTGTCAAACCATTTTTCTTAGCAGCACCTGCCCTATCAAAAGTTAAATATGTATACTTTAGTTTTCTGGTATCAATCCTTCTTTTTACATCTAATGATTCATCAATAGGTAAATACATACTATCCATTGCCTCTGCATAATATTGATCTGGGAATTCATTAGTATTCCAAACCAATTCCACATCCCAGTTTAAATAACGTCCTTCAGTAGGTGAATTAATATCTCCTAAACTTCCATAGTTATCCATCATATATTTATAGTAAGCATTATCTGTACTATCTTGTTCTTTAAACTTATATTTTGAAATACCACTAACATCTCCTTTTGTTTGTTCAATTGGTTCACTACCTCCCATATTTGCCTCTTCAGCAAGTATTGCAAGTTTTGTTCTTAAAATTGAATCTCTAACTCTAAAAACAAATTCTCTATACTCACTATTTGTTATTTCAGTTTCATCCATATAATATGGGTTAACTGTTACAGTACGAGAAGGAGCACTAAATGAACCTGCTACATCTTCATCTCCTTTACCCATGGTAAAAGCTCCACCAGGTATTAATACCATTCCAAATGGTTTTTCAGGAAAGAATTTTTTGTTAGATTTTACTCCTACTAGTTGTCCTCTATCATTACCAGATTTGCAACTTGATAATAATGTAATTGAGATTAGTAGTAGAATTAGGGATAACTTTTTCATAATTTTTACTTTTTCTAATAAAACTCGGTAATTGTTAATTAAATTTTTTTAGTTCTTTAATGATATTTTCAAAAATTGAAATGTAAATACCAATAGAATTTACTCCTTGGTTTCCCTAAGAACGCAAAAAAAACTTCTTTAGTGTATATTAATTTAATTTTCTAAAAGTTTTTAGCCATCTTTCAGGATATATCTGATTATTCGCTGTCAAATAATCATGATATGTACAAGGTATTAACGTGGATTTTTTTAATTTATTATTAAGATAAGTAATCTCCATCCACCATCTTTCACTTTTATTGCTTTTATAAAAGTTAATGGTTTCATTTTCAATTAAAACAATGTATTTTTTATAATCATTTTTTGTTTCAAAAGGATACTCATCTATTCTATAATTATACCCTTCTATAAAATACCATACCATTTGAGCAATTAAATGTGCCGTTTGCTCACGCTCGTCAAATTTGGCATTGTATTCATAAATTCCAAAAGAAGAAACTTTTTTACTAATACCTGCATATCTTGCAATTACACAAATTTCATCACCATAAAAACCATTTGGAACAGCATTGTTATTTGCAGGAGCATCACTTTTTCTAACTGCACCCAAATCAATACTTACAATATCAGCATCGCGCAATATAGGTTCAACTACTTTTAAATCACTAGAAACTTTACCTAATCTATAGGCATCAAAATATAGCTTTTCAATTAGTTTAATTTCTTCTTGTGAATTAAAAAATGTTTGAAAACCAATGTTGCTATAATTAAATAAATTATTTGGCTTTTCCATCACAATTTTGTGCAAGTAATTTTGTGAGTTTGTCGTCTCTTCCAGTTCGGCTAAGTCAAATTTATTATCTATAACTACTAAGTTTACAGTTTGCTCTAAACTATCATAAGCTCTATAATTTGCATAGGTTATATCTTGACTTCCTCCAATAATTATAGGTATAATATTTTTTTTGATTAAATAGGATATTATTTCTTGAACTAAAAAATAAGTATCAACAACTTCATTACCTTGAGGTATATTCCCTAGATCAACAATATTACTATGCCAGTTTCCTGGAAACATTTGGTATAAAAATTTACGAATATTTTCTAATCCTTTACCCGTTCCTAAATTATCTACAGCATTTCTTCCTTCTAAAACTCCAATAATTGCAATTTGTGCGTTTTTTAAATCAGGAATTCCATTTTGTTTGGTATGTATAATAATACTTTTTCCTAAGGACAAATCTGAAAGCAAAGCAGAATGTGCTATTGCAATATCTTCTACTGGTAAAAGTAGGTCTAAACTCATACTTTATTATTGTTAAAAATAAATTGTTATTGCAATGTAAGTAATACATTGAAAATATCAATGGTATCGATATAAATAGTTATCCAATAAAATGAACTAAAAAACCCTTTAGGTTTTCAAACTTAAAGGATTCATTATCTAATTTAAAATGATTTCTATTTCTTTTTAGTAATTTTTTTAGGTGCTGCTTTCTTCTTTCTTGTTTTTTTCTTTGGAGCATTTTTTGCAATAATATCTTTTACTTCTTCTAAAGTTAACGCTGGTGCATCAACAGTTTTAGGAATTTCAATTTTTACTTTTCCTTGTAAAATATTATGACGCCCCCATCTTGCTTTTTCAACTCTAATTCCTTCTTCTTTCCAATTATGAATAACTTTATCAATTTCTTTTTGTTTTTTAGTTTCAATTAAATCAACTATGTCATCATAAGTTAAATTATCAAAATCATATTTTCTATTTACATTGATAAACATACTATTCCATTTTATAAATGGTCCAAATCTTCCAACACCCTTTTGTACAGGTAAATTTTCATATTCGGCAATTGGAGCATCTGCTTTTCTTTTTGCTTCAATTAATTCTATTGCACGATCCATTGTTACCGACATAGGATTTTCACCCTTATCTAAAGAAACAAACATTTTATCAAATCTAATATAAGGACCAAATCTACCATTAGAAACTATTACTTCAAAATTTTCATATTCTCCTAATGTTTTTGGTAATTGAAAAAGATCCATCGCTTCTTCATAAGTAATACTTCCAAGAGTTTGATCTTCCTGTAAACTAGCAAATTTTGGCTTTTCTTCATCTGTTGCTTCACCAATTTGAACCATTGCACCAAATCTACCTAATCTGGCATATACATTTTTACCTGATTCAGGATCAACTCCTAATAATCTTTCTCCTTTTGCTCGTTCTGCATTTTCTTTAACATCTTCAACTCTTGAATGAAATTCAATATAAAATTCTTTGATCATCTCCAACCAGTGTCCTTTTCCTTCAGCAATATCATCAAATTCTTTTTCCACATTAGCAGTAAAACTAAAATCTAATATATTTGAAAAGTTAGCTACTAAAAAATCATTTACAATTTTACCAATATCTGTTGGAATTAATTTTCCTTTATCAGAACCTACTTTTTCAGTTAAAGTTTTTGTTGATACACTATCATAAGCTAAGGTAATTTGAGTATAATTTCTGTCTTTTCCTTCAACCATACCTTTATTAACATACTCTCTTCTTTGAATTGTTGAAATTGTTGGTGCATATGTTGATGGTCTGCCAATACCTAATTCTTCCAATTGTTTTACTAAAGATGCCTCAGTAAATCTATAAGGTGCTTTCGTATAACGTTCGGTTGCTGTAATAAAATTATTTTGTAAAACTTCGTTTACTTTTAGTTTTGGTAGTATTCCTTCACGTTCTTCATCATCATTGTCAACACCTTCAAGATAAACCTTTAAAAATCCTTCAAAAGTAATTACTTCACCATTTGCTGTAAAAGCTTTTGTGTTTTTATCATTTTTTATTCTAACATTGGTGCGTTCTAATTGGGCATCACTCATTTGCGAGGCTAAAGTTCTTTTCCAAATTAAATCATACAATCTAGCTTGATCATTTTCAATATTTACATTTTTAGTACTCATATTGGTAGGTCTGATTGCCTCATGTGCCTCTTGGGCTCCTTTTGATTTAGTCACAAAATTTCGAGGATTACTATATTCACTACCATACGATGAAATAATTTCTTCTTGAGCAGCATTTTTTGCATCGTTAGATAAATTAACACTATCTGTTCTCATATAAGTTATCAAACCTGCTTCATACAATCTTTGCGCTACCACCATGGTTTTTGCCACAGGAAAATATAGCTTTCGCGATGCTTCTTGTTGTAATGTTGAAGTGGTAAATGGAGCAGCTGGTGATTTTTTTGCTGGATTAGTTGTTAAATCATCTACTTTAAATTCAGCACCAATACAAGTATTTAAAAATACTTCTGCCTCTGCTTTTGTTTCAAAATTCTTTGGCAATTTTGCTTTGAACTTTTTAGCGTTGCCATTCACAAATTCGGCAACAACTCTATAAGAGGCTTTGGGTTTAAAATTTTCAATTTCTCTTTCACGTTCAACAATTAAACGTACAGCAACTGATTGTACTCTACCCGCTGATAATCCGCCTTTCACTTTTCTCCATAATACCGGAGATAGTTCATAACCTACTAGCCTATCTAAAACTCTTCTTGCTTGTTGTGCGTTTACCAAATTATAATTAATACCCCTAGGACTTTCAACAGCTTTTAAAATGGCTTTTTTAGTAATTTCATGAAATACAATTCGCTTAGTATTTTCATCTTTTAACTTAAGCTGTTCAAACAAATGCCATGCAATTGCCTCTCCTTCACGATCCTCATCACTTGCTAACCAAACTGTATCAGCTTTCTTTGCTAGAGCTTTAAGTTTTTTTACAACCGCTTTTTTATCTTTTGAAACACTATAATTAGGTTTAAAATCACCATCTACATTAACTCCTAATTCTTTGGAAGGTAAATCGGCAATATGCCCAAAACTAGATTCAACTATAAAATCTTTTCCTAAAAACTTTTCAATGGTTTTTGCTTTTGCAGGTGACTCAACTATAACTAAATTCTTTGCCATTCTTATATTTTTGGTTTAAAATATTGAAAAGAAATATCTCTTAATTATTTTTAAAAATATCTATTTTCAGATTGCAAAAGTATATAGAATTTTTTAAATGTAGTTAATTAGTTTCTTTTTAAAAAGAAAAACCACCCATTTAAGAGCGGTTTTTAAAAAGGGTTTTGAAATTTTAATTTAAAGAAAATTGACTTAATAAGTTTATTCCTTCATCTGAATATGTGTATTGATACAATACTTCTTCACCAATCATTAACAGGTGATTATCCAAAGGAATAACATCATAAGTTATTATATTTTCAAAATGATTAACTAATCGTAAATCTTCAACATCGGTCTTGTCATAAACTTTAAATCCTGAACTTCCATCACATATAAAAAGTAAATTATTTTTAATTCCTAAACCATAAGGATTGTCCATTTTATATGATTTTATGAGTTCCGGATTGTATAAATCGGTTATATCAACAATTTGAAGGCTACTGTCTATTGCTCCACATGAATTGCCTGCCCGCAATGTTATATAGGCGTAATTATTATCAACAACAACTGGATCACAAGCTGTACCATGTTGAAATTCTGAAACAAACTGAGGTGAAGCAGGTGCTTCAATATCATATATATACATACCTCTCATACTTCCTAAGAACAGATAATTTCCTCTGTTAAATATTGTTTCTATATCAAATCCTGCGAAAATAGAATTTAATTGCTGTGGACTTTCAAGCGTTTCAATATTAAATATATTTATATTGTGACTGTCTACTGCGTATAAAAAATCATCAACAATTTTAAACTTAGCTAAAGATCCTCCTTGTCCAACAGAAGCATTTGACTCAGCAAAAGTAACAATATCCATAAATCTGGTATTTAAATATTGTACTTCTTCAATTCTTCTTCTTTCTTGAGTAACTTTCCAACTGACTATAATTTCATTAGCATTTGGTGTTTGATCTCTATAATCAACAACCATATCTTCCATAAAAGGCATTACAACATACGAAGGAAAAACATCTTTTAGCCTTGTAACTTCTTTGATATTATCAATATCTGAAATATCAAAAATAACTAAGTCCATTAAACTATCAACAAACAAATAATCACCTTTAATCTCCATATCATTGTTTGCTTCAATCTTAATGCAAGCTACTTTTTCCGGATTTTCTGGATTCGAATTATCAATGACATGTATTCCGTTTTCAACATCATTTACCAATACTAAATCGTTATACACATATATTTTTCCTGATTCAATAATTGGCAATGGTGAGGTAATTTCTACTGATGACCTTAAAGCATCTAAAGTCATGTATTTTGGAGTTACAACATTTACTAAAACATAGTCACTATCGCTATCATCAATACAAGATTGCGATATAAAAAATAACATTGTTAGAACTAAAATTAATTTTGTTTTCACTTGTTTAAATTTTTATAATTATTCATAAATAAGTTAATTTAAAAATTAAGAACGCGTGCAACCGCTTCGCTCTCTCATGAAATATTTAATCATTCCCTTATGTGAATTAATTGATTAAATTTATTCATGTTCGTTTCATACGCTTATATTTATTGTTTTTTATTTTTAATATTGATAACCTGCCTGTGGTATGCAGGCAACTCATGTATACTAGTCTATACGTAAAAAGAATGCAAAACGCTACACTAACCCAAATAATTTACCGTGTTTTTTTTTATTTTAAACGATTAGTAATTAAAAATACAATGTTAGGTGAAGAAAAATACATAATCTTAAGACATAAATTTTTGGCTTATTTGTTATTATATATACCAAATAGATACTATACCTGAAAGAAGGTTGTATTTAATTTATGATGACAATATGTCATCTAATCTAGATTTTGGTTGTATATTTGCAAACCAAATAAAATATATGGCAAGCGAAAATATAATTGATGAAAAAAAACAAGGTCAGGCTTTAGTGACAGATAATTCAAATGGCAACACCAAGAAACTATTTATAGTACATTAAGTCTGTACATAATCTACTCATTTACAATTTTTTACATATCTACACAATATAGTTATACCCAAGTTATACCTAATTACATTTTTTTCATTATATTTGATAATATTAAATAAATCAATTTTGAAAAGAAGTATAGATAGAACAAAATCCTTAAAAAAATATGGATGGAGTGAGACTGAACAAGAACAATTTTTTCGTCATATTCATCAAGTTATTGGTGATAAATTCAAGGGAACATTCACCATATTAAAAGTAAAGGGTAAATGGTATTGGTATTACAAATTCAGTAGTAACAGAATATCTCCAAGAACAAAGTATCTATGTGGATGTGAGATGAAAGAAAACACAAATGAAACTTCTTTTCAACACGCAACACAAATCTTTTTAGAAAAAATAAATCATAATTTTTCTAATAAAAATATCATTGAAACAAATTTGGGTAAATACATTGATGAATTTTTACAAACCTGTATGAAAGAAGGTGGACTAATTTATAAGCTTAAGGGTAAAGGTAAAAATAAATATTTAGCAATTGTAGATAATGATGAAGTAACCTCAATCAAGAACAGTAGTACAATGAGAAGGCATGTATTGGTTCTAAAAGAGTTCAAAGAATATTGTTTAGAAAACAATATAAAAACCATTTCAGTCGGAAAACAAGAGAAATTCAGAATAATTTTTAGAGATTATTTTGAGTTATTAAAAAGTAGAAAAAAGAAAAATAGAAATGGCATGGAAGTGGGTAAATCAACCTTATCAAGGGCATCTGTAAAACTCCACTTACAATCAATTAGGATGTTCATTGAGTGGTTAGTTAAGGCTAAAAGTGAGTATGGTAAAGGTCTATTCAAAGAAAACCCAATTTCAACGGATTACCTAAATTTATTATTGAACAATTCTTTTGGAAAAAATCAAAGTAACACACAAAGATTATTTGATGACTTTTCAAAAGTAAATTACGAAAAATCATTAGAAGAATGTCAAAACTATATAAGAACAATTTGGAATTTGTATTGTAGATATAAAGGAGATAGAGAAAAAATACGAGAAGAACGTTTTTCATATAATGAGAAATTGAAGGATGGTTCATTGAGTGGTAAAAAACACAAAAATCAACCAAAAGAATTGATAGTTATGAGTGATGTTGTATTTTTTGTTTCATTTATACAATTAGGTTACGGAACAAGAATTACAGAGATTTTACAATCTTACAGGAACCGAGAGGCATGGAAAAAACACCAAACCAATACAGAAGTTTCTTCATATTTCACACAAGAAAAAGGTGAAGATGGAGAAATGGATTATTACAAATTAAATATCGTGAATTCTAAGAAAAAGGATAGAACCGTTCCAATAAATGACACAATATATTCATGGCACAAACCACCAAAGGGTATTCCATGTAGAAAAACAGGTTATGAAAAATATGATTCATATGAAACCAATATAATTGATGTTATATTTGAACTATTTTACCCAATAGACCACCCTAAAACATTTCCTTCACCGAACCGTATTGAAAAAAATGATAAAGGTTATTCAACCAATTATTACCTTAATCTTTTCAAAGAAAAATTAGTGAAAAGTGAAGAATATAATTGGGAAAGTAGAGGTATTAACTCTACACACCATCTTCGTTCATATTTTATAAGTTATTTGTGTAGTAAAAAAGATGTAAAAATGGAAAGCATAATTACAATCACGGGACAATCAGCAAATACTGTGATGAAGTATTATATTAGGTTCAACACAAGGGATATGTTGGATACTTTAGCTAATATAGACCTGAAAACCGTTATACGAAATAACAAAACTAACCTAAATCAGTAGGGGAAAATCAACTTAAACGAAGTATAAAATACCAACCAATACGAGAACTACATTCTAATTTAATTGTACAGTATAATTTATGGTTTCTCATACCATAAACTATCATAATTAAATTTTGATATACTCCTGAATACTAACTATCGTTAGTATATTAAATTCACCATTCTTTTCTTCTATAAGTTTCAAAGTATTTTTTATCAAACATATCTCTTGTATTTGTAGAACTGATAATAGAATTTAATTCTTGGTCGTATTCAATTCTTATAGAAGTTAAAGTACTAAGTGTTCTTTCTTCAATTTCATTTTTACTTAGAATTCTTAGAATATGTTTATCAAGTAAATAAATTACTTTACTGATGTTTTTAGTGTTATTCATTTTCATTACCCAATTCAATTT
>JAUWLK010000125.1 GCA_030613745.1 Flavobacteriaceae bacterium
AGGTTTAATTTTTAATTTTTCTAAAAGAGAAACCAAAGTGTGCACATTACTTCGTCTTATTTGAAAATCTTTAGGAATTTGATCAACTTCCACCAACTCATCACCAGTTGAAATAATCATGACCATAGGCAATTTTGCAACTTTAATTTTTGATTTTCCAACGGTAGCAAAAACACCAATTTCAGCTGGAGAGATTACCGTATTTTTATTTATTAAAATATCATTTTGTTTTCTATCTAATCCTTTTTTGTGAATATTTTGAAAATAGCTAATATCATTAGTTATTACTTTAGCAATACCATTTTTTATTTCTACCAATTCGTATGGAATTACTGCTTCTGAATTTACTGGAGCCATCGCCCCAGTCATTACTTCAATACAATTATTTGGATTATTTAAAGTAAGTTGCGGACTTCCAGCAGCCTGAATTCCTTCAATAGAAAATTCTCTTAAACCCGAATTAAAAGCATTAACAGTAATAGCAATACCATCCATACTTGCACGATTAAATGGAGGAAAATCTCTATCGGCAACAATATCCTCTTTTAAAATTCTACCTATAGCGTTTTTAAAATCAATAGTCTCAATTCCAAAATCTTGAGTTTGGTTTAAAATTATTTCAAGTGCCTTATCGGATGTAATCATTATATGTTATTTATAAAGGAATCGTATAGTTAAATTTTCAAATTAACTCATTTTCAAATTGGGTTTAACCTCCAATAGTCGACATGCTTTCAGATACCTTCTTGTTTTTCCTATTAGTTTCTGCAATAAAACCATTTTCTGGTTTTTGTTGAACAGTAGAAATAAATAATTTTTTTAAATCATTATCACTTGCTCCATTTCGAATAAAATCACGAATATTAAAAACACCATCATCAAAAAGACAATTTTTAAACATTCCGGTTGCAGTGATTCTAATTCGGTTGCAGTCATGACATATGGTTCGTGTAAAAGCTGGAATAATTCCGAAAGAGCCTTTATAATTTTCAATCTTATAATTTTGTGAAGTGGATGATTTTTTATTTGCTAATGGGATAATATCTTTATAACCTTTTTTAATTTCGTTATAGATTTTATTTAAATTCCAAACCTCATTTGTTTTGCGCAAACCAATTCCATTAAATGGCATTTCTTCAATAAACCTAACTGCAAGATCTTTATCTTTAGTGAGTTCAATAAAATCTAAAATTTCATCAGTATTACTTTCCGGTAATACTACTACATTCAGCTTTAAAATTAACTTACTTGCTAATAATTTTTCAAGTGTTTGTATTGTTTCTTCAAAAACATCACGGCGAGTAATTTTTTTAAATTTATCCGCTTGAAGCGTATCTATACTCAGATTGACCGAATTGATTCCAAGTTTTTCTAAAGTAGGAATATGCTTTGCGATTAAAGCTCCATTGGTAGTAATATTGATTTGCTTTAATTTATCATTAAAAGAAAGAGTTTCTAAAAAATGGATAAAATCTTTTCTTACAAAAGGCTCTCCACCTGTAAGTCTTACTTTATTTACACCAAGTTCACTTAAAACTCGAGTAATACGATACATTTCTTTATAAGTAAGCAACTCTTTTCTGTCAACAATATCTATACCTTTGGCTGGCATACAATATTGACAACGTAGGTTACAACGATCAGTTATAGCCAATCGTAAATAAGTTATTTGTCTTCCAAATTTATCTGTTAACATACTTATAAAGAGTTACTTTAAATTAAGTTGGCAAATTTACAAAAAATAAAGAAATTGATTAGTTAGAGGTAGATAATTTTGAATGTAATATATATCCTAATGGGGTAATCTATGTTTTGCAGCATGGTATAAAAATGCACCTAAATGAGCTCCAAATAGAACAACCAATATGCTAATAATACCTTTACCTACAAGAATATACATTGGTCCAGGGCAAGTACCACCTAATGCCCAACCTAATCCAAAAATGATTCCACCAATTAAATTTCTGTATACGCCTTTTTTCTTGGGAGCGACATGTATCATTTCACCTTCATAAGTTTTTAGTGTTCCTTTTTTAAAGAAATACATGATAAAGATACCAATTACAACTGCTGACCCAATAACACCATACATGTGAAAAGATTGTAATTTAAACATTTCGTATATGCGATACCAAGAAATGACTTCTGCTTTACTTAATGTAATGCCGAATAAAACACCAACCAATAAAAATTTAATATATTTCATATAAAAAAAGCATTAATCATTAAAACAAATATGGTAAAATAACCCATGTCATAAATAAACCTCCAATAAAAAATCCACCTACGGCAATAAATGATTCTATTGAAAAACTGCTTAAACCTATTATACCATGTCCAGAAGTACAACCTCCTGCATATCGTGATCCAAACCCTACTAAAACACCAGCACTAATTAAAATAAGAAATCCTTTTAAAGTTAGCATGGTGTCTGTACTAAATATTTCATCGGGTAAATAACTTGAGCCAGCATTGTAAATTCCAATTTCTGATAAGTCATTTATAGTTTGTGGATTTAATGCTATAGTATCATTAACAGTAAGCCATTGATTTGAAATAAAACCGCCCAATATTAAGCCAAGAACAAAAATGAGATTCCATTTGTTTTTGCGCCAATCAAATTTAAAGAAATCAACAACTTTTCCTGCACCTCCCATGGCACAAATGGTTTCTAAGTTTGATGAAACGCCAAGCTTTTTACCAAAGAAAAACATCAGATACATTGATAAAGCAATAATTGGGCCTGCAACATACCATGGCCAAGGCTGTAAAATAAAGTCCATATTTTTATAATAGTTAGTCTTGTAAATATAGACGATAAAAAGAATTAATTCGTAACAATTGTTACATAATTAAAAATCAATTACTTCAATTTTATTTCTATAAAGCTTGATTTTACCTTCGTTTTCTAATTGTTTTAATAATCGAGATACAACAACCCTTGAAGTATTTAAATCTATTGCAATTTCTTGATGTGTTGTTTTTAAAATAGTGTCACGCATTATTTTTACTTTATCGGTAAGATATTTAAATAAGCGTTGATCCATTTTCATAAAAGCTAATGTATCAATAGCTTCTAGCATTTCGTTTAATCGAATGTTATAACTTTCAATAACAAAACTTCTCCACGATTTATATTTTACCATCCATTCTTCTATTTTACTAACTGGTATAAAAATTACTTCTGATTCTTTTTCGGCTACGCCTCTAACTTTACTTTTTGAGCTTATTAAACCACTGCCAAATGAAATAGTACAAGTATCACCACGTTCTAAAAAATATAATACAATTTCATCACCATTCTTATTTTCTCTACTTATTTTTATAGCTCCGGTTAGCATTAATGGAATATGTTTAAAATTATCTCCTATATCAAGTAATAATTCATTTTCTTTAATCTTTTTATAAGTACCAACTTTAACAATCTCATCAATTAATTCTTTTTCAAAAACGACTTTATAAAATTCATTTAGTTTTTCTCTTATCATTTTGTGTGTATTTATTTAATCGCAAGTTAGTTATAATTTATATTATATCTTTTCAGAAATATAATTTAATATTATTTCAGTAGCACCAATGTTTTGTAATATATATTGTTTTGTGATTTTTCCTTTATTATTTCTGTAATTTTTATCTAAAAAAAGTTTATTTAAATAAGTATTTAAATCTTCATTATTTTTTACAACTCTACAAGCTTTTAAATTAACCAAATCTATTGCCTCTTGAAATTTCAAATAATTTGGTCCGATAATTAATGGTACTCCAAAAGTTGCCGGTTCAAGTATATTGTGTATGCCCGATCCAAATCCTCCACCAACATAAGCAACATCTGCGTAATTATAAATTTTAGTCAGTATTCCAATAGTATCAATTATAATTACTTGAGCGGAATTATTTTTTTCTTTATCAGAAAAAAGAATTGTTTTTTTGTTGATGGAATTTTTTAATTCATCAATTTTTTTTACATCAATATTATGTGGCGCAATAATAAATTTTTCATTTTCACTTGCGTGGAAATTAATATAGTTTACTAAATATTCTTCATCTTTTTGCCATGTACTACCAGCGACTAGAGTATTTTTGTTTTGAATAAAATCTTCAATAAATTTTAAAGAATTATCTTGTTTGGTTATTTCGTAAACTCTATCAAATCTGGTATCTCCGCTAAGGGTAACATTATTAAATTCAATTTGTTGTAATAATTTTTTTGATTTTTTATTTTGGACGAAAAAATGAGAGAAAGCTTTCAATGATTTTCGCATCCAAGCGCCATAGTTTTTAAAGAAAGTTTGATTTTCTCTAAAAATACCTGAAACTAAAATAGTTTCAATTTTTCTTTTATTGAGCTCATTTAGAATGTTAGGCCAAAATTCATATTTAACAAATATTGCCATTTTAGGATGAACCAGATCTAAAAAAGTTTTTGCATTTTTTTGCGTATCCAAAGGAAGGTAAGTAACAATATCAGCGAAAGCGTAATTTTTACGAACTTCATATCCCGATGGAGAGAAAAAAGTCAGCACTATTTTATAATCAGGATAATTGGTTTTGATTTTTTCAATAATTGGGCGTCCTTGCTCAAATTCACCTAAAGAAGCACAATGAAACCAAATTACCTTGTCACTTTTTGAAATAGCAGCAATAATTTGATCAAAAGATTTTTTTCTGCCATTAACGAAAAGTTTGATTTTTTTATTAAAAAGCACAATTATTCTTAATAAGAATTGGGTGATGTAAATGGATATGTTATATAAAAAGGTCATTTTTTTGCTAAAATATAAATTTTAAGATTAGAGCAAATAATTATATTCGTATTTTTGTAAATTACAATTTTTTAGTCAAAATATTATTTATTATTGAAGACAATTATAATTCATTTTTTAGGTGTGAAAAAGATCATATTTAAAAATAAAAATCATAAAAATGAAAAAGATTCAAATGGTTGACTTACAAAGTCAATACCAAAAAATACAACCACAAGTAGATAAAGTAATATTAGAAGTAGTTAGTTCAGCGGCTTTTATTAATGGACCTGAAGTAAAAAACTTTCAAACTGAGCTAGAAAAATACCTTCAAGTAAAACATGTAATTCCCTGTGCAAATGGAACCGATGCTTTACAAATTGCCATGATGGGATTAGGGTTAGAGCAAGGAGATGAGGTAATTACTGCAGATTTTACTTTTGCAGCAACAGTTGAGGTTATTGCACTTTTAAAACTAACTCCAGTATTGGTTGATGTTGATGCTGATACTTTTAACATGAATATTGATGCACTTAAAAAAGCAATAACACCAAAAACAAAAGCAATAGTACCTGTTCATTTATTTGGACAATGTGCAAATCTGGAAGCTATTTTAGAAGTGGCCAAGGAGAACAATCTTTTTATAATTGAAGATAATGCACAAGCAATTGGTGCAGATTATATTTTTAAAGATGGTACTTCAAAAAAAGCCGGAACAATTGGAAATGTTGGAACGACTTCATTTTTTCCATCAAAAAATTTAGGCTGTTATGGTGATGGAGGAGCAATATTTACAAATGATGACGATTTGGCTCACACTATTCGTGGAATGGTAAATCATGGTATGTACAAACGATATTATCATGAAGTTGTAGGTGTTAATTCTCGTTTAGATAGTATTCAAGCAGCAGTTTTAAGAATAAAATTACCGATTTTAGATAATTATTGTAACGCTAGAAGAACTGCCGCAGAATATTATAATGATGCTTTTGCATCTATTGATAAAATTATTACACCAATAACAAGTGCATTTACAACACATGTATTTCATCAATATACTTTACGTGTTAATGGTATTGACAGAAACGCTTTGCACCAACATTTATTAGATAATGAAATACCAAATGCAATTTATTACCCAGTACCATTACACTTACAAAAAGCATATGCAGATTCTCGTTATAACGAAGATGATTTTAAAGTTACCAACGAGTTAATTGATACGGTTATTTCCTTACCAATGCATACTGAGTTTGAAAAAGAGCAGCAAGATTATATTATTAAAACTATTTTAGATTTTGTAAAATAGATTATGAATAAAGAAAAAACAAAAATATTAGTAACAGGTGGATTAGGATTTATAGGTTCACATACTGTTGTTGAATTGCAAAATGAAGGATTTGAAGTCGTAATTATTGATGACCTTTCAAACTCTAAAATTGAAGTCCTTGACGGAATTACTTCTATTACAGGAATAAAACCCGAATTTGTTCAACTTGATTTGAAAGATAAAAATTTGGTAAAAGATTTTTTTGAAAATCATAAAATTAATGGAGTGATTCATTTTGCAGCTTCAAAAGCTGTTGGTGAAAGCGTAGAACAACCTTTAAAATATTACGAAAATAATATTGCTACTTTGGTGTATTTGTTACAAGAAATGGTAAAAAATGAGGTTTACAATTTTATTTTCAGCTCTTCATGTACAGTTTATGGTCAAGCCGATGAATTACCAATTACTGAAAATGCTCCCATTAAATCTGCAGAATCTCCTTACGGGAACACCAAACAAATGGGTGAAGAAATTATAACGGATACTACAAAAGCAAGTAATTTACAAGCTATTGCTTTACGTTATTTCAACCCCATTGGAGGACATGAAAGTATAA
Organism: Flavobacteriaceae bacterium; assembly: GCA_030613745.1. Taxonomy (GTDB): domain Bacteria; phylum Bacteroidota; class Bacteroidia; order Flavobacteriales; family Flavobacteriaceae; genus Lutimonas. The sequence goes on from JAUWLK010000125.1 coordinate 6,629, forward strand.
AAATAGGTGAATTACCTATTGGTGTTCCTCAAAATTTAATTCCGTTTGTTACACAAACTGCTGCTGGAATCAGAAAAGAACTTTTAGTTTTTGGAGATGATTACCCTACAGATGATGGAACAGCAATAAGAGATTATATTCATGTTGTTGATTTGGCAAAAGCACATATTTCTGCCTTAAAAAGATTAATAACTGAAAGCAATAAAAATAAAATGGAGTTTTTTAATATTGGTACAGGTAAAGGAAGTTCGGTTTTAGAAGTGATAAAAGCCTTTGAAAAAGTAAGTAATAAAAAATTGAACTATAAAATTGTTGGTAGAAGAGAAGGAGATATAGTTTCAGCATATGCTGATACCACTTTGGCAAATAATGAATTGGATTGGTATGCAAAATTAACCTTAGAAGATGCTTTAGAGTCTGCTTGGAAGTGGCAATTAAAACAGGTTTAAGAAGTAAAGAGATAAATTTAGTAGTTAACAATAAAATAACGAATATGTCATTCCCGTGAAAACGGGAATCTTTTAGTTAATAAAATGGTACAATGAATAAAAAAATATTAATTACCGGTGGAGCAGGATTTATAGGTTCACATGTGGTTCGGTTATTTGTAAATAAATACCCTGATTATCAAATATTTAATTTGGATGCATTGACCTATGCAGGAAATCTTGAAAATATTAGTGATATTCAAAATGCGCAAAATTATACTTTTGTCAAAGGAAATATAAAAGATATTGATTTTATTAATTCTTTATTTCAAAAATATCAGTTTGATGCTGTTATTCATTTGGCTGCCGAAAGTCATGTAGATCGTTCAATAACCCATCCAAATGATTTTATTGAAACCAATGTTTTGGGAACTGCCAATTTGTTAAATGCATTTCGTGATACTTGGAAAGATAATTTTAATGGTAAATTATTTTATCACGTTTCTACAGATGAGGTTTATGGTTCTTTAGGTAAAACAGGTTTATTTGTTGAAACAACTTCATATGACCCACAATCGCCTTATGCAGCTTCAAAAGCATCTT
>JAUWLK010000058.1 GCA_030613745.1 Flavobacteriaceae bacterium
TTAATTATTAATTATATTAGATATTCCTTTTAAAGGAATTAAAGCCCAACGCGGACGTGAATTAAGTTCGTAGCCCAATTCATATACTGCTTTTTCTAACAAACAGTATTTTAAGATAAAATCACGTTCCTGATTATACCCGATATTTAAATTTGCTTCTAAAATTGCTGCAACATAGGTTTCTAAAAAAACACTTGTAAAGTATGAATATAATACTTCTGCAGCTTCAAATAATATTTCTTGTGATTGATTATACTTTTTACCATTATTAAAAATTGTTGCATAAATAGCATAATGAAAAGACCTAAACATACCTGCAACATCTTTTAAAGGCGGTTGTTTTACTTTTCTGTCTCTAATTGTACTTTCTGGCTCTCCTTCAAAATCCAGGATATAAAAATCATCATCTTTAACCAATATTTGTCCTAAATGATAATCACCATGAACTCTTATTCTCTCACCTTTAAGTTTTGTCCAGTCAAAATTCACCAATCGTTTTCTTATAATATTTTTATTATTTAAAAACTCATTTGCTAATTCTAAAGTTAAACCATCCAACTTGTGTAAATTATTTTCAATAAGATTTAATCTGTTTTGAAATTGATAAAGCAATCTGTTTTTTAACCAAACCGTATAATCACCATTAAAATGTGCTGGTGTAAAAGCTGTTTCTTCAAACTCTGATCCCAACACAATATGCATTTCAGCAGTACGTTTTGCAATTGTTTTAATTCTTTCAAATAAATCCAACCCTACCCAATCCGAAATTTGTTTAGGTACATCTTCTATTTTTAATCTTAAATACAACTCATGTACTGGCAATGACTTTACAACGATGTTCTTCTGATCTAGATCAGAAAACACCCTGTTTAATTCATTTAACATATATTCCCATGCATCACCTTGATTAGGAATCATTTGTTGCATTAAAGCTATGGAAATAAATTCTTTATCCGAACCAATTATGTTTAAACTACCCTTATAGGCTGGTGTGTTTTTAAATTCTTTCTTATCCGATAAAAAACAACTCATTTCATAATCAGGATTTTTATTGGCATAGATCCTTCTAAAAAATTTTAATACAAACTTTTCGTTATAAACAATTGATGTGTTACTTTGCTCCAGCCCCAAAAATCTTGATGATTCATAAACTACATTGGTAAAAGTATCGCTTTTATGATACTGAACTCTTGTTCTATCATTAGGTCGAGCATATAAAATACGTTCAAATACAAGTTTTCTAAATGCTTCCAAATTAATTGCATCAATGATAAAACCCTGTTGCTCATTTATTTTAATAGGGAGAATTTTGTCCTGCTCAGCAAAACTTTTGTCTGTAACAAAAGCTATTGGTAAAAAATAATGATGATAAAATGCCTCAACAAAATCAATTTCCAGAATCAAACCATAATACACTTCTCCATCTTTCTGAATTCTAAAATAATCTGAAAGTTCTATATATTTTATCCTGCTTGCTTTCCCTCCGTACCAACGTTGTTTTACAATGTAATCTTCTAAAATATCAGAAAGAAATACTTTAACAAAATCTTTATTATCCAATAACCCTTCCCAGTTTTCATCAAAAATAAAAGGAGATTGTAATACAGTTTTTGTAATTTTATTTGACATTCTACTTATTTATCTTAAAAATGTGGAGAGGCAAATCGGGTTGCAACTCAATATAATTCCATTCGTCATACCAATTGTAACTATTTCCTGAAATGTAATCATAAACCTGAACCGGACGGCCCGGATCAATTACTTTTAAATCAGATAAAGGTAATTGCATAGATCCATGTTGCGTATGATAAGGATCTAAACTAATAATAATAATTAATTCACTGGTTTTATCGTCATTCCATTTATAAAAAGCCATCAAATTATCATTTTCAATATGACAAAATTTTATATTATTGGTTTGTTGCAAAGCTTCCTCTTTCTGACGAATTTTATTGATTTTGGTAATCATTGTGATCAAATCATTTTTGATATTCCAATCATAATGAGCTATTTGAAATTTTTCTGAGTCCAAATATTCTTCTCTGTTAGGAAGTGAATCATTGATCATATATTCAAAAACAGGTCCGTAAATACCAACATTTGAACTCAAAGTTGCTGCTAAAGCATATTGTTGAATATATTTAGAGACATTTGCTCCCTGTAAATGAAAAGGATTTATATCTGGTGTATTTGGCCAAAAATTTGGTCGCATAAATTCACGCTGATCCGTCTTGGTTAATTCTTCAACATATCCAATAAGCTCATGTTTTGAATTGCGCCATGTAAAATAAGTGTATGATTGTGTAAAACCCTGTTTAGCCAGTTGCTGCATTATTTTTGGATCTGTAAAAGCTTCGGCTAAAAATAATACATCCGGGTGTTTCTTTTTTATTTCAGAAATGATCCAGTTCCAAAAATAAAAAGGTTTAGTATGTGGATTATCCACTCTAAAGATATTAATTCCACAATCAATCCAATACATAAATGTATCCAGAGTTTCCTTCCAAAGATTCTTATAATCTTTAGTTTCAAAATATAGTGGTAAAATATCCTGATATTTTTTTGGAGGATTTTCAGCATATTGTACTGTTCCATCCGGACGCCATTTAAACCATTGTGGGTGTTCCTTTACCCAAGGATGATCAGGTGCAACCTGCAAGGCAAAATCCATAGCAATTTCTAAATGCAAAGCTTTTGCTTTTTTTACTAGTGATTTAAAATCATCAATTGTACCTAATTTCGGGTGAATATCTTTATGACCTCCAAGTTTAGAACCAATTCCCCAAGGAGAGCCAACATCACCTTTAAAAGCTTCGGTTGAATTATTCTTACCTTTTCTGTTAACTACTCCTATTGGATGTATTGGAGGAAAATACAGCGTATCAAAACCCATTCCTGCAACTCTTGATAACAACCTTTTACAATCTTTAAAAGTTCCATGAACTCCCTTCTTTTTAGAAGCAGAACGCGGGAAAAATTCATACCAGGTACTATACCTGGCTTTTAATCTATCCACATAGATTTGAAATTTCTTGGATGAATTGATCAGTTGTTTAACCGGGTAATTGTAAAATATATGATGTAATTTATTACTTACTGCTTCTGCAATTGCCTCTTTGTAAGATTCTTTATCGCTAAATATTTTTTGCAAGTGTTTTAAATAATCTCTTTCTGATTTTGTGACTTTATTTATAATTGTCTTAATCAATTCTACACCTTCGAGCAATTCTGAAGATACATACTGATTATCTTCCACTTTTCTGGAAATACCATGTTGCCAGTTTAAAGCATGATCTATCCAACCTTCAATTTTATAACTGTAATATCCTTGTTCCTTCACTGTAAAAGAAACATTCCACTCATTATCGTGACCGGGATGCATTCTTAACTCATTCCACTTGCTTTTACTCTCGTGCTTATATAAAACTGAAGCAGCAACCACATCATGCCCATCTGCCATCACATGTGCATTAACATGAACAATTTCATTAACAACCCTTTTAATAGGAAATTCGCCATTATTTAGGTGTGGCGAAACATAATCAACAACAACTCTTTTTTGATTTTGCATTGTACTTGTCTGAATTTTAATTTAGTAAAATAAAAACGCAAACCATGTTGCATTGTTTTAAACAACATAGTTTGTGTAATGGATAAAATATAAATTATATTAAATTACAAATCCATGTGGAATTATTGCTTCTTTCTTAATTACCACAATACCATCACAAACTACATAAAGATCTGTTTCAATATTTTCTAAATGTTTTCCTCCATTTATTCTCACATCATCTCCAATACGACAATTCTTATCTACAATTACATTTTTTATAAAACAACGCTGACCAATACCCATTAAGACATTGATTTTTCTACTATCAATTTCTTCCAAAGTTTCATAAAAATCTGACCCCATCATATAGGTATTGATAACAGTAGATTCATCACCAATTCTGGAACGAATTCCGATAACCGATCTTTCAATTTTAGCTGCACTTATAATACAACCATCGGCAATAACACTACTATTAAATGTAGTTCCTGAAATTTTTGTTGTTGGAAGAATTCTCGCTCTGGTATAAACTCGTTTTTCACTATTAAACAAATCAAATTTAGGAATATTATCTGTCAATCCTATATTAGCTTCAAAAAAAGAATCGATATTTCCAATATCTGTCCAATAACCTTCAAATTGATAACTAAGTGTTTTATGTTTGTCAATGTTTTGTGGAATTATTTCTTTACCAAAATCAATTGTTTCTGGATTATTCATCAATTCTATTAGTAAATCTCTATTAAAAATATAGATCCCCATAGAAGCTAAATAATTTCTTCCTTGCGATTTCATATCTTCACTTACATCCGATGTCCAGTCGGGTAGTAATTCTGCATAGGGCTTTTCAATAAAAGAAGTGATTACATTTTTATCGTTAGCCTTTAAAATACCAAAAGAGGTAGCGTCTTTTGCATTCACAGGAATAGTAGCAATAGATATTTTTGCTTTGTTTTTGATGTGTTCCTTTACCATTAGATCATAATCCATATGGTACAATTGATCACCGGATAAGATAAGAGCATACTCAAAATCGTGCTTTAAAAAATGATGCATACTTTGCCTTACAGCATCGGCAGTGCCCTGAAACCAATCTGAACTTGCCATGGTTTGTTCAGCTGCTAAAACATCTACAAAGGCTTTACTAAAAAAGCTAAAGTGGTAAGTATTTTTAATGTGCCTATTTAATGAAGCAGAATTAAATTGCGTTAGTACATATATACGTTTAAAATCAGAATTAAGGCAATTAGAAATTGGAATATCTACCAATCTGTATTTACCAGCTATTGGTACTGCAGGTTTTGACCTTTTCTCGGTTAAAGGATACAATCTTGAACCTTGTCCGCCCCCTAAAATAATACTCAATACTTTATCATTAATCATAATTTTTGTTTTAACGATTTATATAATTCTTTATGCTCTTTCGCTATGGCACTCCAGTCAAAAGTATCTTCAACTCTTTTTCTCCCCTTTTTTGCCATAGTATCTCTTAATTCTTTATTGCTCACTAATTTATTAACTCCTGCAGCAAGATCTTTTGCAAATTTATCAGGATATATCGGTTCAAAAGGTGCCACATTTTGTTGATCTAAAGAAATCAATATTCCTGTTTCGCCGTCTACAACAACTTCTTTAATTCCTCCTACAGCACTCGCTACAACGGCAGTTTCACAAGCCATTGCTTCAATGTTAATAATACCAAATGGTTCATAAATAGACGGACAACAAAATACATCAGCATGTGAATAAAGCTGGATCACTTCATTTTTAGGTAGCATTTCATCTATCCAAATCACATTGTCTCTGGTTTTTTTCACTTCATTAACACTATCTTCCATCTCTTTGGCTATTTCAGGAGTGTCAGGTGCTCCTGCACATAAAACTATTTGCGTATCGGGATCTATATATTGTATTGCATTTACAAGATGAATAATCCCTTTCTGCCTGGTAATTCTTCCCACAAAAAGAACAAATGGTTTTGATTGATCAATTCCAAACTTTTCTAAAGTAGAAGTCTCCGTAGTGACCACATATTCTTTGAGATTTATACCATTGTAAATAACCTTTATCTTATCCTCTTCAACATTAAAATATTTCAAAACATCCTCTTTAGTTTCCTTTGATACAGCAATAATTGCATCTGCCATTTCGATAGCCGTTTTTTCAACCCATGAAGAGGCATCATACCCTCTGCCTAACTGTTCTCTTTTCCAAGGTCGTAATGGCTCTAATGAATGCGTTGTAACCACCAACGGAACACCATAACATAACTTTGCAACAATTCCTGCAAATTGAGCATACCATGTATGACAATGAACCACATCTGCATCTACCTCATCAGCATTCATTTGTAAACATGTAGTTAAGCTATTCAAAACAGATTTTAGTTTGTTATTGGTATTATTAAAAACCGGATTATCATATGAAAATCCTTTCACAGTAAGATGATCGGAAGCTTCATCCTGATCACCAAAGCAACGCACATCAATATCCATGATCTTTTCCAGCTCAGCTGCAAGATATTCAACAACTACCCCAGCACCGCCATAAACATACGGTGGAAATTCTTTTGTATAAAATAGTACCTTGATCATTAACAGAATTATTTAGAATATTTATTATTAATAAACACTAAATATATGAATATATCAGCAAAAATTAGAATTAAATTATCGTTATATTATTCCATTGAATTCATTTCATGTTTATTCTAATAAAACCACAAAAAAAACTGTCAAATTTTTCATCTGACAGTTTTCATTTGCATTGCAAAATGATTTATAAAATCATATTGCTAAATATAATTATTTTGAGTTTTTCCAGTACTGTGGTTTGGTTTCTTCTGATTTTTGATTCCAGTAATCCTGATTCACTTTATGGCTACCGTCTATAGTTTTTAATAATCTTTGAAAAACCCAAACAGTTGGATTAAAAGTCATATCAGTTACACCAACAGTATATAATTGTGGTTCTTCTTCACTTTTTCTTTTTTCTTCTTGAATAATTACTTCAAAACCATTTGCTTCTAAAAGTTCTTTCAAAAAGTCTTTTCTATCTACCTCTATTTTCTTTTCAATAAAAGTAACTCTAGTTTCTTCAATACTTCCAAATAAGTGTTTACCTCCGAGTACCATAATTTATCAATTTAAAATTTACTTATTTCAAATATATAATCGTAAATTGGACTATATACACCTATGAGTAATACGCCTAATACTGCCAATACCAATCCTAATTTCATATAAATTTTATTATCAAAATAAGGAATTGGATTATCACTCTTTCTTAAAAACATAGCTCTAATAACCAGTAAATAATAGTAAAGTGATATTGTTACATTTACTACTGCCAAAAACACTAACAAATATAGACCCTGACTTGCAGCAGCTGTAAATAAAAAGAATTTACCAAAAAATCCTGCAACAGGTGGAATTCCTGCCAAAGAAAATAATGCCATCATCATTACCAAGCTCAATTTAGGGTTGGTACGATATAACCCATTATAATCATCAATATTTTCTTTTCCTGTTTGTAATGAAATCGATTGCACTACACCAAATGCTGCTAAATTGGTAAACACATATATTCCAACAAAATATATTACAGTAGAGACTCCTAACTGATCATTAGAGAGTAAACCTAAGAGTATAAAACCCGCTTGAGCTATAGATGAAAAGGCTAAAAATCGTTTCATATTTTGTTGACGCAAAGCAAATAAATTACCTACAAACATGGTTGCTAATGAAATAATATAAAGCATTTTATAAGTTACCATATCAAATGGTTTCATCACAGTAAACAAAATAATCATCAATATCATTACTGCAGATCCTTTTGATATTACCGATAAATAGGACGCAACTCCAATTGGAGCCCCTTCGTAAACATCAGCAGTCCAAAAATGAAACGGAACTAATGAGATTTTGAATGCCAGGCCAGCAAAGAAAAATATAAAGCCCAATAAACTTAGATTTGAATAGGTGATAACTGTAGCCATTTCTTCAAAATAAATTGTTCCTGTTGTTGCATAAAGTAATGACACTCCAAATACTGAAGTACCAGATGCAAGTGCAGCAGACAAAATAAATTTTATTCCGGCTTCAGCCGATTTTCTTTTAGAAGTTTCATACGCCACTAAAGCAGCAATTGGTAAAGCTGAAAGCTCTAGTCCTAAATAAAACATTAAGAAATCACCAGAAGAAATCATATAATACATCCCTAGTAGTGATGATAGCATTAGTGCAAAAAACTCAGTTGATTTATGTTCTTTTATCACTTTTTCATTGAGCCAATCTGCAGATTGTAAAAGAATTATCAATACCCCTACGTTTAAAATATTTTTAAACATATGCGTTAAAGTAGTAGTTCTGAACATACCACCAAACATGGTTCCTTCTTGCATTGGAAAAAATCCAATAATGGTATGTATTGCAAATAAAATTATTGCAAAAGCTACTAGGCCTTTTTTATTATTTGAAAAAATTTCGCCAATTATTAACAGTAAAATTACTGCAAGTAAAACGAGTTCTTGGCGCATCAATAAAAAACTTTCTAAGTTCATAATATTATAATTTCATGTATTTAATTTCAAAATAAATTTTGAATTTTAAATATTTATAGCATTCTTTCAATAAATGGTTGTAAACTTTCTCTAATCAAATCACTTATCCAAAGTGGAAGAACTCCCATTAATGTTATAGGAATCAACAATAATAAAACTCCTACTTTTTCATACCAAGTTACCTTGGGTAAATTATTAAATTCTTCATTTTTTACAGGTCCCATCAACATCATACCAACCACACGTAACACATAAACTGCTGTAACTACAATTGCAGAAACAGTAATTACTGTAGCAATCCTGTGAAACATATCTGGGTGTTGAAACGCCCCAACAAATATTTGCATTTCGGCCATAAACCCACTAAATCCTGGTAAACCTAATGAAGCCAAACCTGCAATTACATACATTACCGATATAAATGGAATTACCTTTAGTAATCCACTCATTTTTTTTACATCTCTAGTATGTGTTCTACCGTAAATCATTCCGATCAAGGCAAAGAAAAGTGCTGTCATAAATCCATGTGAAAGTGATTGTAAGATTGCACCATTCCAGGCAGTTTTGTTTAACATCAATAAGGCAAACAATACCATACCTAAGTGACTCACCGATGAATATGCATTAATATATTTTAAATCGGTTTGTTTTATTGCAGCCAAAGCTCCGTAAAACACACCAATTACAGCTAACACTATAAAAAAGTTTGACCAGGTAACTGCTCCTAAAGGCAACAAATACATAGCTACTCTAAATACACCATAACCCCCAAGTTTCATTAAAACTCCTGCGTGCAACATAGATACAGCTGTTGGTGCCGAAGCATGACCATCAGGTGACCAAGTATGAAATGGAAACATAGCTCCAAGTACGGCAAAACCTATAAAAGTTATTGGGAAAAATAATTTTTGTGCTTCTAGCGGAATATTAACTTTTGCTATTTCTAGGATATTAAATGTTAAAGCACCTCCATCAGCACCTGAATTAAAATAAATTCCTAAAATTCCTACCAATAATAACGCAGAAGCTCCCATCAACATTAAAGTTAACTTCATAGCTGCATATTCTCTTGGGCCAGACCCCCAAATACCAATCAATAAATACATTGGTATTACTGCAATTTCAAAGAAAACGAACATGGTAAATAGATCAATTGAAATAAAGAACCCAAATACTCCAGTTGCCAAAACAATTAAAGAGATAAAAAATTCTTTAGGTAAATCATCCATTTTCCATGAAATAAATACACCTGCTAGAACTACTATTGATGCTAAAACAACCATAGCAACAGAAATGCCATCAACACCTATAGTATAATGAATATTAAACTGTTCAAACCATGTTACATCTTTTACAAATACCATGATTTCATCGTTTACTTTTTTCTCTTTTATATAAGCAAATACTAAATTAATAGCCATGGCAAATTGCACCGACATACCAATTACAGAAACAATTCTGGATTGTTTTAAATCTTTTGTAAACACCAAAGCTAAAATGGTGATTACTGGTACTATTATAAATAAAGTTAGTATATCCATTTCTTACTAAATAATCCAGTTATAAATAAAAATTATTGCTAATATTACTACTCCAGCTACAAAAGCAAAAGCATAATCTTGTATTTTACCTGATTGCAATCCTTTAATACCTTTGGATGTTGCAACGGTAGAGTTACCTATTAAATTCATGGTACCATCAACTATATGACGATCAAACCAAGCAAATGGTGCTGAAATTCGTTTGAAAATAATTTCTTTTGTTACGAACATATAAACTTCATCTATATAAAATTTATGATATGCCCATTTGTACAAGCTTCCAAAAGCATTGGATACTTTATCAGGTAAACCTGTAGGTTTTTTATAAAAAATATACGCCATGATTATCCCTAAAATTCCTACTCCAACAGCAATTGCTGCTAAAGGATAATTTAGATGTGCTTCAAAAGGCATACGATCTGCTGTTACATATTCACTAAAGTGGATATATCCGGTAGCTATACTCATAAAAGCTAAAAATATTAATGGAATTGTCATTGATGCCGGAGATTCATGTGGAGTATGTTCATACTTAGTATCTTTTCCCCAGAAAATTCCAAAGTATATTCTAAACATATAGAATGCTGTTAAACCAGCTACAAAAACGCTAATTATATATATTATTTTATTGTGTTCAAAGGCAGCAACTAAAATTTCGTCTTTACTAAAAAACCCTGCAAATCCCGGGAAACCTGAAATAGATAATGCTGCTATTAAAAAAGTAATATGAGTAATTGGCATATACTTTCTTAAGCCACCCATATCTTTTAAATAATTACTATGAACCGCATGTATAATTGAACCTGCAGCTAAGAAAAGTAAGCCTTTAAACATTGCATGGGTTAATAAATGGAACATTGAAGCCATATAACCCAAACCATTGTGACCTTCATAGCTTGACACACCCAAAGCCAACATCATATAACCTATTTGTGACATGGTTGAAAAAGCCAATACTCTTTTAATATCTGTTTGTGTTAAGGCAATTATAGCCGCAAAAAGTGCTGAAAATGCACCAACCCAAGCTACAATATTTAGTGCAAATCCATCTTCAACAAAATAGTACATCGGAAACAATCTTGCCACCAAAAACACACCTGCAACAACCATAGTTGCAGCATGAATTAATGCCGAAACCGGAGTTGGACCTTCCATGGCGTCAGGTAACCAAATATGTAATGGAAACATTGCAGATTTACCTGCACCACCCATAAAAATCAATATCAAAGCCCAAGTAATTACAGATAATCCCATAAAGGAAGTAGATGCCCAATTTGTAATTGCACTACCCTCAGGGTTTGTTAATTCTATAAAATCATATGTGCCACCGTAATAACCAATAATTAATATTCCGATAAGGAAACCTAAATCGGCAAAACGTGTAACAATAAAAGCTTTTTTTGCTGCCGCTACTGCGGATGGTTTGGTGTAATAATATCCAATTAATAAAAAAGATGAAACTCCAACCAATTCCCAAAAAATATAAATTTGAAATAAGTTAGCCGATAAAACCAAACCCATCATAGAAAAAGTAAATAAGGAAAGAAAGGCAAAGAATTTTGTATAACCTGGATCACCTTTCATATAACCTCTACTGTACAAATGAGTCATAAAAGAAATAGTTGATACAACTATTAACATCATTACAGATATTTGATCAATCATTACTCCCATATCAATATGAAGCGTATCTGTAAAGCTCATCCACCTCCATTTATGCACAAAAGTTTGGTAAACTCCATCAACCTTACCTACTTCAAAAAAGTATTTATAAGCAGTATAATATGACAAAACAAAGGAAGCAAACAAACCTAACGAACCTATCCAACCTGAAATTTCTGGTTTTATTTTATTGTAATTAATTCCTAATAGCAAAAAAACTGCTAGTGGAATTAAAGGAATTAAAATTGTATAAGTAAAATCCATAATCTTAATATTTCAAAGTTTCAGTATCCTTAACTTCAACAGAGGTTATCAACTTGTATAAATTAATAATTATCGCAACTGCCAAAGCAGATTCGGCTGCAGCAACAGCAATAATAAAGATTGAAAAGAAAACACCTTGTAAATTTTCGGGAAATAAATATGTATTAATTACAACAAAATTTATTGCCGAGGCATTTAAAATCAGTTCAACCGATAACAACATGGTTATTAAATTTTTACGAGTTAAAAAACCATATACTCCTATAAAAAATATTATAGTAGTTAAGGTTAAAATCTCATATATGCTAATTCCGTGTATCATTATGTTTTATTATTTGATATTCATTTTAACCATTTATTGTTCTAATTTTTTTCCTTTTGCAATAACTATTGCGCCAATCATTACAGCAAGCAATAACACACTTATTACTTCAAAAGGTAAAATAAAACCACCTTCATTATAACTTAACAAACCTCTTCCTATTTCTTCAACTTCAATGGTATTGTAATTTTCAACTGGGCTAAACTTGTAAGTAA
>JAUWLK010000025.1 GCA_030613745.1 Flavobacteriaceae bacterium
AAAGAATAACTAAACTAAATTAAACTAAATTATGAAAACAATGATTAAATCAATTATTGCCATTCTTACCTTATCAGTTGTGATGATAAGTTGTGTTGATACAAATCAAAAATCAACTAAAAAAGGCGCCTTAAGTAGCAAAGCAGCTGAGAGAGTTTATGTAGCACCGGGAGAGCATGATGAATTTTATGCCTTTGTTTCTGGTGGATTTAGTGGACAGCTAGCTGTATATGGTTTGCCTTCTGGTAGATTGTTTAAAGTTATTCCGGTTTTTTCTGTAGATGCTGAAAAAGCTTATGGTTTTAATGAAGAAACAAAACCTATGTTAAACACTTCTCATGGATTTATTCCTTGGGATGATTCTCACCACCCTGACATTTCACAAACGGCTGGAGAGTTAGATGGTAGATGGGTATTTATCAATGGAAATAATACACCTCGAATTGCAAAAATTGATTTAACTACTTTTGAAACTACTGAAATTATTGAAGTACCAAATTCTGCAGGTAATCACAGTTCATCATTTGTAACTGAAAATACGGAATATGTTGTAGCTGGAACTCGTTTTTCTGTACCATTTCCTCAAAGAGATATGCCAATTGATGAGTATAAAGGAAATTTTAAAGGTGCTTTAACATTTATTTCTGTTGACCCTGAAGATGGTGGTATGGATATAAAATTTCAATTAATGATGCCTGGATTTGATTATGATTTATCACATCCTGGTAGAGGTAAATCTCATGGATGGTTTTTCTTTACAACATATAATACAGAAGAAGCTAATTCATTATTAGAGGTTAATGCATCTCAAAATGATAAAGATTTTATTGCTGCAATCAATTGGAAAAAAATTGAAGAATATGTAAATAATGGAGGTGGTGAAAAAGTTCCTACAAGATATGCACATAATGTATATGATGAACATACACATAGTGCAACTTCTACTATTAAAAAAGAAGTTTTAATTGTTAATCCTTCAGATGTTCCTGGAGCAATTTATTTTATGCCAACACCTAAATCTCCACACGGTTGTGATGTTGATCCAAGTGGTGAATACATTGTTGGTAGTGGTAAATTAGCTGCAGAGTTGACAATTCATTCATTTAGTAAAATGTTGAAAGCTATTGAAGAGAAAAAATTTGATGGTGATGCTTATGGTATTCCAATTTTACAATACGAAGCAACTTTAGCAGGGTCTGTTAAACAACCAGGATTAGGTCCATTGCATACAGAATTTGATGGAAAAGGAAATGCCTATACTACTTTCTTTATTTCGTCTGAAGTTGTAAAATGGAAATTAGGTACTTGGGAAGTTATTGATAGAAAACCTACGTATTATTCTGTTGGTCACTTAATGATACCTGGTGGAAATTCAAGAAAACCATTTGGTAAATATGTATTAGCAATGAATAAAATTACAAAAGATCGTTATTTACCAACTGGCCCTGAAGTAACACAATCAGCTCAGTTATATGATATTACTGGAGAGAAAATGGAGCTTTTATTAGATTTCCCTACAATAGGCGAGCCGCATTATGCAGCTGGTATACCTGCTGAGATAATAGCAAAAAACTCAAAAAAAATCTATAAGTTAGAAGATAATAAACATCCATATGCTGTTAAAACCGAGGCAGAAGCTAAAGTTGTAAGAAATGGAAATGAAGTTCATATTTATTTGACCATGATTCGTTCACATTTTGCACCTGATAATATTGAAGGTATACAAGTGGGAGATAAGGTTTATTTCCACGTAACAAACCTAGAGCAAGATTATGATGTACCTCATGGTGTTTCAATGATTGGTGCGCAAACATCAGAGCTGTTAATTATGCCTGGACAAACAGAAACATTTATTTGGTATCCAAAACAAGTGGGAGTATGGCCATTTTATTGTACAGATTTTTGTTCTGCATTACATCAAGAAATGCAAGGTTACATAAGAGTATCACCTAAAGGATCAAGTGTTCCGATTAAATTTACTTTAGACGGAGATGCAGTTGATGTTGAATAAATATAAAGGTTAAGTTTAGTATTTATTTTTAAATGGACAGAATACCGAAAGGTGATCTGTCCGTTTTTTCGTAAATCTATAAAATGAATCTTTCTTGTTGTTTTCATAGGATATATTAATTAAAAATGAAAAAAATGAAAAAATCGAAATTATTAATGATAGTGGGATCTCTATTGTTACTTGGACTTTTTGTATTTCCATTATGGAATATTACATTGGAAGCACCACAATATCCAATTCCTTTAGGAATGGATATACACATAAACAAATTTACCGATACCCATGAATTTGATATAAAAAATATCAATTTAATGAATCATTATGTTGGGATGAAATACATTCCGGAATCTATTCCAGAATTCAAAATATTTCCGATTGTTATTGGAATTATGATTGTATTAGGAGTAATAATTGGATTTTTTGGAAAGTATAAATTATATATAGGATGGTTTATTTTAATGAGTATTTTAGGTATTGTTGGTATGTATGATTTTTATTTGTGGGAATACGATTATGGTCATAATTTAGATCCTAAAGCGATAATGAATTTTAAAAACCCTGATGGCTCTGTAATGGGTTTTCAACCTCCATTATTTGGAACAAAATATATTCTAAATTTTACTGCACATTCATACCCTAGAACAGGAGCTTATTTTATGTTTATTGGAATGGTTTTAACTTTTATTGCCTTTTTTATAGGTAAAAAAGAAGCTAAAAATTAAATTAAATTAAGAATTATTTTTAAAACATATTGTACATAATTGTAAATAAATTATGCTCAAATTATACTATATTTGAAAACACTAACTATAATAAAATGAAAAAAGTACTACTAACTATTTTCACTACAATTTTGTTGATATCTACATCATGTAATGTTGAGCCTGAAAAAATCAATTACGGTTCAGATGCTTGCCATTTTTGTAAAATGACTATTGTTGATGTACAACATGCAGCTCAGTATGTAACTAAAAAAGGCAAGCAATTTAAATTTGATGCTATTGAGTGTATGTTAAATGATTTGTCAGATTATGGAACTAATGATATTGAGATATTGTTAGTATCTGATTATGGAAATCCTGGTGTGACAACTGATGCTGAATCAGCAACATATTTGATTAGTGAAGAAATAAAAAGTCCAATGGGAGCATATTTATCAGCTTTTTCAAGTAAAGAAACAGCTAAAAAAACACTTCAAAAAAATGGAGGAAAACTTTATACTTGGGCTGCTATCAAAGAAAAATATTCTGTAAAATAAAATGCGAATTTTTTATTATTTCATTATTCTTAATTTTTGTACAGCATCAATATTTGCAAAGCAAATTGAAGTTTGTTCAACTTGTGAAATCAAAACCATTAAAGAAGCAATATTGATTGCTGAAAATGGTGATGTAATATTTATAAAAAGTGGAATATATAAAGAACATGGAGTTATTTTAATAGATAAATCGATTAAAATTATAGGTATTGGCAATCCTGTTATTGATGGTGAAAATAAAGAAACAATATTAAAAATAAAAGCTGATAATTTTTCTATAGAAGGCTTAACTATAATCAATGTTGGGCAAAGTTATACCAAAGATTTTGCAGCAATATTGGTCTCAAAATCAAATCATTTTACCATTAAAAATAATATTATAAAAAAAGCTTTTTTTGGTATATTAATTGAAAAATCACATTTTGGTACTGTTGAAAATAATGATATAAGTAGTAATGCTAAAGATCAAGCTAGTTCAGGTAATGGAATTCATTTATGGCACTCTTCTAATATGATAATTAAAAATAATACATTGCATGGATTACGTGATGGAATTTATTTTGAATTTGTAAAAAAAAGTAAAATTTTTAATAATTATAGTTTTGATAATTTGCGCTATGGTTTGCATTTTATGTTTTCAAATAACAATGAGTATTTTGATAATATTTTTACTAAAAATGGCGCAGGTGTAGCGGTTATGTTTTCAAAATTTATTAAAATGCATCATAATAAGTTTATTGAAAATTGGGGCTCAGCATCTTATGGATTATTGTTAAAAGAGATTTATGATGCTGATATTGAAAATAATACTTTTGAACAAAACACTATAGGTTTAAATGTTGAAGGTTCAACACGAATTAATTATAAAAAAAACACCTTTTTAAGAAATGGTTGGGCTGTAAAGATTGTTGGAGCTTGTTATGAAAATGATTTTTCTCAAAACAATTTTTTACACAATGCTTTAGATTTATCTTATAACAGTAAAATAAATACAAATAAATTTGATAATAATTACTGGAGTGATTATACAGGTTATGATTTAGATAAAAATGGCATAGGAGATGTGCCTTATCGTCCAGTTAAATTATTTTCATATATAGTGCATAATACCCCTGAAACTATTATTTTATTAAGAAGTTTGTTTGTAGATATTATCAATTTTTCAGAAAAAGTATCACCGGTTTTCACACCTGATAATTTGGTTGATAACAACCCATTAATGCATAGATTTAATGATACAAATAATTAAATTATATAAAAAATTCGGTAAATTAACTGTTTTAGACGGATTGGATCTAGAAATTAAAACCGGTGGAATTTTTGCTATTCTAGGACCAAATGGATCTGGAAAAACCACTCTAATTAAAAGTATATTGGGAATGGTAATTCCCAACTCGGGAGAAATCAACATTGATAATAAAACTGTTTTAAAAAAATGGGAATATCGTAATCAAATTAATTATTTACCTCAAATTGCAAACTTTCCAGCCAACCTTACTGTTAATGAGTTAATTTCAATGGTAAAAAATTTACGACCTAAAAAAGCTAATGATACAGATTTGATTAATCTATTTGGATTAGAATCTTTTTTAGATAAAAAATTGGGTAATTTATCAGGAGGTACCAAGCAAAAAGTGAATATAGTTTTAACATTTATGTTTGATAGTGATCTGATTATTTTAGATGAACCAACTACAGGATTAGATCCTATCTCTTTAATTAATTTAAAAGAAATTATTCAAAAAGAAAAAGAAAAAGGAAAAACCATTTTGATTACAACTCATATCATGAGTTTTGTTGAAGAAGTTGCTGACGAAATTGTGTTTTTATTGGATGGTGAAATTTATTTTAAAGGGGATATTGAAAATTTAAAAATACAAACTAATCAAACAGATTTAGAACATGCTATTGCTCATTTAATGTTAAAAGAAAATGTTTAAAATATTAAAATATAGTTTTTTTGATTTAATGCGTAGTCGATGGAGTTACGTGTATTTTATCTTTTATTTGGCTCTAGGATTTGTGTTGTTATTTTTAAATAATGATGTAAACAAAGCAATAATTACTCTCTTGAACATCATTATTGTATTAACGCCATTAATTGGAACCATATTTGGAGTAATGTATTATTATAATTCCAAAGAATTTACAGAACTTTTATTGGCACAACCCATCAAACGGAGTAAAATATTTATGGGGCAGTATCTTGGAATAGCAATTTCACTTACTCTTAGTTTAGTACTGGGTTTAGGCATCCCTTTTTTAATGTACGGCTTGTTTAAATCGACTGCAATATTTGATTTTGGATTATTATTAGTGGTAGGTTCATTTTTGAATTTTATTTTTGTTGCCCTAGCTTTTAATATTGCTTTAAGCAATGATAATAAAATTAAAGGATTTGGTTATGCTATTTTAATGTGGTTGTTTTTAGCGGTAATTTATGATGGTTTATTTTTAATTTCGCTTGTAGTGTTTAATGAATATCCTTTAGATAAAGTTTCATTACTTGCTACAATGTTTAACCCAATTGATTTATCACGTATATTAATTTTATTAAAATTAGATATTTCTGCTTTGTTAGGATATACAGGAGCAGTTTTTAAAAAGTTTTTTGGAACTAATTTTGGATTGTTTATTTCATTATTTGTAATGATTTTGTGGGTAGTATTACCTGTTTGGAGAATCAATAGGAAATTACGAAAAAAAGATTTTTAAGCCAATTGAATTACTGCAATAGTCTGATCGTTTTTGAACAGAATACACTGATTTATAGCAAAACTAATTTGTATAATTTTACAACGTTGGGAATGAAATTGATTTGAATTCAGGTTATTCATATGAATTGAATTGTCATTTATCCTCAAAAAAACTATCTTTATTGGCCTTAAAAAAAGAAGTTCAACAAATAAGAAATGCGCATAATTTGCTGATTAAATATTGCGTATACAAAATAAATGAAAAAATTTAAACCAAAAAAAAGGTTAAAACCTGAGGAATATATCGATGGAGTTTTAAAAGGAAATCGAGTGATTCTTTCCAGAGCAATAACGATAATTGAAAGTAACTTAGAAAGTGATAAAAAGCTTGCTAAAGAAATTATTCAAGCTGTTTTACCACGGTCAGGTAATTCGATTAGAATCGGAATTACTGGTGTTCCAGGAGTTGGAAAGAGTACATTTATAGAAGCCTTTGGAAAGAACCTTGTAGGTAAGGGGCATAAGGTTGCAATCTTATCTATTGATCCAAGTAGCCAGCGTTCAAAGGGAAGTATTTTAGGAGATAAAACCAGAATGGAAGAATTGGCGAATTTAGAAGGAGCTTATATCAGGCCATCGGCATCTGGAGATACTTTGGGAGGTGTTGCAAATAAAACCGGCGAAACAATGTTGCTTTGTGAAGCTGCCGGATATGATGTGGTTTTAATCGAAACGGTTGGAGTAGGTCAGTCAGAAACAGCGGTTCATGGATTGACTGATTTTTTCTTGCTTTTGATGCTGTCAGGGGCAGGTGATGAATTGCAGGGAATTAAAAAAGGAATCATGGAAATGGCCGATATGATCGTAATTAATAAAGCGGATGGTGATAATGTAAAAAAAAGTGAATTGGCAAAATTACAATATCAAAATGCCTTGCATATTTTTCCTCAATCGGAATCAGGATGGGTTCCGGTGGTTAGTACAGCTTCATCAACTAAAAATATTGGTATAGATCATGTTTGGGATAAAATTACCGACTATAAAAAACTGGTTTTAGAAAACGGTTATTTTGTCAAAAATAGAAATTATCAGCAAATACAATGGATGTATAATAATATTAATGAAGAATTAAAACGATTATTTTATGCATCAGAGGATATCAAAGGTCATTTAAGAGTTTTTGAAAAGGAAATTGTATCCTCAAAAATATCACCTGTAAAAGCTGCACAATTATTAATTAAAGAGTTTAAAAATTCAATTTTAAAAAGCGAATAGCATGAAAAACCCCTACAATAAAAAAATTAAAGCAGAGTCTTTCCTATTCAAATAATTAATTTTTTACTCGTGCTCTAAATATTTCTTCATAATTGTAATGGCTGATTCAGAAATTACAGAACCAGGACCAAATATGGCTGCTACTTTTCTTTCATAAAGATAATCATAATCCTGAGCAGGAATTACTCCTCCTGCAAACACCAAAATATCTTGTCTTCCAAGTCTTGTTAATTCTTCGATCAATTGAGGAATTAATGTCTTGTGACCTGCAGCTAAACTAGATGCACCCACAAAGTGAACATCATTTTCAATAGCTTGTTTTGCAACCTCTTCAGGTGTTTGGAACAATGGTCCCATATCCACATCAAAACCTAGATCTGCAAAACTGGAAGCCACAACTTTTGCACCTCTGTCATGACCATCTTGCCCCATTTTAGCTATCATAACACGTGGACGACGACCTTCCAATTCAGCAAACTTATCAGCTAATTCTTGAGCTTTCGCAAAAGTATCATCATCTTTTACTTCTTTACTATACACACCACTTATTAATTTAGTATCGGCTTTATGACGACCGAAATGATTTTCTAACGCATCAGAAATTTCTCCTAAAGTAGCAAAATTCTCTGCAGCTTCAACAGCTAATGCTAATAAATTACCTTCACCGGTTTCAGCACAATTGTCAAGAGCAGCTAATTTAGCTTCAACAACAGCAGTATCTCTATCAGCCTTAAGTTTATTCAATCTTTCAATTTGAGATTCTCTAACAACCGTGTTATCAACTTCAAGAATTTCCAATTCAGATTTTTCTTTAGTTTGATATTTGTTTACTCCAACTAAAACATCTTGTCCGGAATCTAAACGAGCTTGTTTACGGGCAGATGCTTCTTCAATACGTAATTTAGGAACACCAGTTTCAATAGCTTTTGCCATTCCACCTAGTTCTTCAACTTCTTCGATTAGTTTCCAGGCTTTTTTAGCAATTTCCTGAGTGAGGTACTCTACATAATAGGATCCAGCCCAAGGGTCAACCGCTTTTGTTATTTGAGTTTCCTCTTGAATATAAATTTGCGTATTACGAGCAATACGAGCTGAAAAATCAGTAGGTAAAGCAATCGCTTCATCTAGTGCATTGGTGTGCAGTGATTGAGTTCCTCCAAGTCCTGCTGCCATAGCTTCAATACAAGTACGAGCTACATTATTAAAAGGATCTTGTTCACTCAAACTCCAGCCTGAGGTTTGAGAGTGGGTGCGTAATGCCATAGATTTCGGATTCTGTGGATCGAAAGACTTAATAATCTTTGCCCATAGCATACGACCTGCACGCATTTTTGCAATTTCCATAAAGTGATTCATTCCCACAGCCCAGAAAAATGAAAGTCTAGGAGCAAATTCATCAATTTTCAAACCAGATTTCAAACCGGTTCTAATGTACTCCATACCATCAGCCAAAGTATATGCCAATTCAATATCAGCAGTAGCACCGGCTTCCTGCATATGGTATCCACTAATAGAAATAGAATTGAACTTAGGCATGTTCTTGGTTGTGTACTCAAAAATATCACCAATAATTTTCATAGATGGAAGAGGCGGGTAGATATAGGTATTTCTAACCATAAACTCTTTTAAAATATCATTCTGGATGGTTCCGCTAAGTTTGTCTAAAGTAACTCCTTGTTTTTTTGCTGCAGCTATATAAAAAGCCATAATTGGCAATACAGCTCCATTCATGGTCATAGAAACAGACATTTTATCTAACGGAATTTGGTCGAATAAAATTTCCATATCCAATACAGAATCAATAGCAACACCAGCTTTTCCAACATCACCTGTTACACGTGGATGATCAGAATCATAACCACGGTGCGTAGCTAAATCAAAAGCAACAGAAAGCCCTTTTTGACCTGCTGCAAGATTTCTTCTGTAAAAAGCATTGGATTCTTCAGCTGTAGAAAAACCTGCATATTGACGAATTGTCCAGGGTCGTGTAACATACATCGTGCTGTAGGGTCCTCTTGTAAAAGGAGGAAGTCCTGCAGCAAATTGCAGATGCTCTGCATCTTTTATATCTTCTTTAGTAAAATTATTTTTTACAGGTATTCCTTCGGGAGTATTCCAAATCTTTTGATTCTCGGAAGGAGCAGTTTTTTGCTGAACTGCAGTATCTATTTTTAAATCTGAAAAATCTGGTCTCATGCTTTCAATGTTTTTAATGTTTTTTGAATTTTGTTTTGCACATCTGAAATAAGATTTATCACATTAGATTTCATGTGTATAAAACCATCTAATCCTGCTTTAGTTAATTGATCTGCTATATCTACCGGATTTCCTGCGAGTAACAGAACTTTATCTGAATCAAATGCTCTAAAAGAATTTATAAATTGAAGTGCATTTTCAATGTAGTCATTATCTGAACTACAAATAACCACTATATTTGAATTAGATTTAGCACTGTTTTCAGCAGCTTCTTCTATAGTATCATAACTTTTCTCGGCAAGAATATCAAAACCGCTAACACCCATAAAATCATAAGCAAATGCTGCTCTGGCTTTTCTCATATTCAAATTACCAAAACTGGTCAATTCCACAATCGGACGTTGTCCTGTTTTTTTAACAAGATTTTCAGTTATTTTTCTTAATGCTTCGATTTCAAAAGCAGCCCTTTTTGGGGTTAATACTGATTTTTTAGAATTGGGTTTTGAAAATTTGTTTGAAAGTATTTTTGTATCAATAGTTTCCATTAAATTTGGATATTTATTGACACCTACCATTGCCAGTCTTCTTTGACTGATCAGTTTTATTTTTATCAAACATATCTCTGCAATTTGCTGTTGGATAATTCCATTTTCGAATGCAAGATAGTAACCCCCATATTCCTCAATACTTTTAAATAATTCCAGCGCTTTATGAGCAATCTTAGAACTTACTTCTTCAATATAATAAGATCCATCAACAGGGTTTGAGACCTTACCAAAATAGGATTCTTCTTTTAAAATAGTGGCAATATTGCCGGCAATTCTACTTGAAAAATCAGATGGTTTATTAAACTCTTTATCATAAGGATCAATCAATATACCATCAACATTGCCAAGTAAAGCAGACATAGCTTCTGTTGTTGCCCGGAGCATATTTGTATTTGCATCGGTTACAGATTTATTCCAGATAGAAGTTTTTGCGGTCAGGGTATATGAAAAATCTTTTACACCATATTTTTTTGCTATAATATGCAGCAAACTGTTGAATGCTCTGAATTTGCCTATTTCAATAAAATACTCAGAACCAATGGCAAGTTCGAAATGAAGATTATCAAAAATAGTTTGTACATCAATTTCTTTTTTCAAAAATATTTGAATAAAACAAACCAGTGAATTAAGAGTATAAGCTACTTCCTGTACCTGATTTGCTCCTGAATCTAAATAGACTCCTCCGGAAATTGAAATGGCTTTAAAATTTGGATAGTCTTTAGTAATTTCTATAATTTTTTCAACTTTCTTAAACTTTCCTGATTCATTTTTCGCTTTGGTTACATATTTATGGATAATTTCCAGATCAAAATAACCTCTTAGATTTTCTGATAAAACATCCTGTTTTTTTACATAAGAAATAAATTCTTTTGCAACCTCTACTTCACCCGTTCTTAATTTGAAAGAAACAGCAGTTTTATTCAGATCAATATTTTTTAGAAGTTTGTGTAAAGGAATATTTTTTTTTCTCAGATCAAAAATTAAACCATTAATTCCTTCTTCAACAGCTTTCAAAGCAAGTATATTTCCTTTTTTGCCTGATTTTACACTTATCAGTCGATAGTTTATTAGCTTTTTAGAATTTTCTCCTGTATTGTTTAAAAATTCTTGATTATCATCGGTATTGTAAAAAGGCTGGATGTCAATTTTACTCAAATTTTTCCAGACTAGTTTTTTATTAAAGTCGGCACCTTTTAGATCAATATTAGCCTTATCTATCCATTCCTGTTTGGTAACAGGATTGAATTCTATAAAAAGAGAATTATTTTTGTTATTCATAATATTTTGTGCTTTAAGTGAATTAGAAATGACGAGGTGTTAATCAAGTATTTCCAATAAATAATTATACACTCATTAAACTACTTCCAAATCTTTCAAAAATTGCTTTATCTAATTCCTCTCTATGGTCTGGATGTGCAATATCTCTAAGAAGTATGGAACGTTGTTTTAGGTTTTTACCAAATAATTCAGCAATACCGTATTCTGTAGCTACATATCTTGCATGAGCTCTAGTTGTTACAACTCCTGCTCCGGGTTTTAAAGAAGGAACAATTTTTGAAACACCTTTTAATGTTGTAGATGTAATCGCAATAATTGGTTTGCCTCCTTTTGATAAAGCCGCCCCGCGCATAAAGTCCATTTGACCACCTACACCTGAAAACATTCTAAAGCCAATAGAATCTGCACATACCTGACCGGTCATGTCAATTTCTATTGCGGAGTTAATAGCTGTTACTTTAGGGTTTTGGCGAATGATTGCAGTGTCATTTACATAAGCAATATCTAACATCTCAATTTCGGGGTTGTCATCCATAAAATCATATAAGCGACGTGTACCCATAGCAAAACCAGAGATGATCTTAAAAGGATTTACTTTTTTCTTTGAACCATTTACAATTCCTTTTTCAACCAGATCTACAATTCCTTCAGAGAACATTTCCGTATGCACCCCTAAATCCTTGTGATTTGTTAAAAAAGTTAAAACTGCATTTGGAATACCTCCAATACCCATTTGAAGTGTTGATCCGTCATCTATGATTTCTGCAATATTCTTCCCTATTGCTTTTTCTGCTTTTGTTGGAGCAACGAATTTCATTTCATGAATTTCTTCTTCAACAAGTACACATGCTGCAAAATTATTAAGATGTACAATACCGTCACCCAAAGTACGTGGCATACGGGTATTAATTTGTGCAATTATCTTTTTACCTTTTTCAACTGCCGAAACAACAATATCAACAGAAACTCCTAAAGAACAGAACCCATGCTTGTCTGGAGGAGATACGTTCACTAAAACCACATCTAATTCCATATATCCCTGACGGAATAAACTAGGTATATCACTCAGGAAAATCGGAATATAATCCGCAGTTACCCCAACCATTCTTCGAATATTTCCTCCAATAAAAAAGGCGTTAGTATGAAAACTTCCACTTAATTCTTTTGCCGTATATCCGCATTCTCCTTCGGTATGCAAATGTACTACTTCAACTCCTTTCAATTCTGGAGCCCTTGCAACCATTGCTTTCACCAAAGTTTGTGGTGTTGCTGACCCACCTTGAATTAATACTCTGTCTCCTGATTTTATTAATTTAACTGCTTCTTTAGCAGTCATGATATTTGGTATCTTCATCTTATTAAGTATTTAGATTTTTATTTAGTTTGTTAGCCCAAAAAGCTTAAAATTATACCTGCTGCAATAGCTGAACCAATTACACCTGAAACATTAGGTGCCATTGCATGCATTAATAAATAATTATGGGGATCTGATTTTAATGCTTCAGCGTGAACAACCCTCGCGCTGTCTGGCACAGCGGAAACACCTGCCGCACCAATTAATGGATTTATTTTATTATCTCCTTTAAGGAATCTATTCATAAATTTTGCAAATAATAGTCCACCCATGGTTGCGATAACAAATGATATTGCACCCAAACCAAAAATTAATAATGAATCTTTGGTGATAAATATGTCTGCCTGCGTAGATGCACCAACAGTAACACCTAATAGTATGGTTACAATATCAATTAATTTGGTACGGGCTGTCTCTGCAAGTCTTTCTGTTCTCCCGGATTCTTTTAATAAATTTCCAAAAAATAACATCCCTAATAAAGGTAAAGCACTTGGTGATATAAATGTTGTTAATAACAATGCAGCGATAGGGAAGATCATTTTCTCTTTTTGAGATACCGCTCTTGGAGGTTTCATTCTTATCTTTCTATCTTTTTTAGAAATTAACAATCTCATTATTGGAGGTTGAATTACCGGCACTAAAGCCATATAAGAATATGCTGCTATTGCGATTGGACCGATAAGATTTTTAACGGTGGTTCCATCAGGTAAAAGATTGATACCATTCGCTAATTTAGATGAAAGGAAAATTGCAGTAGGACCATCTGCTCCACCAATAATCCCTATAGCACCAGCTTCTGGTAGATTAAATCCTAAATAAAGAGCTCCAATGAAAGTTGCAAAAACACCAATTTGAGCTGCTGCTCCTAAGAGCATTAATTTTGGGTTGGCAATTAATGAAGAGAAATCTGTCATAGCTCCAATACCTAAAAAGATCAGGGGAGGATAGATTCCTTTTACCACACCAAAATACAAGTAATTGAATACAGATCCTGATTCATAAATACCTGTCATATTACCTTCTACAAAAGGTATATTACCTAACAAAACTCCTGTCCCAATAGGGATAAGAAGCAGTGGTTCATAATCATATTTAATTCCTAAGTAAATAAAAATAATTCCTATAAAGATCATTGCTATGTGACCCCATGTAACATTTGCAAAACCGGTATAATTATAAAATTGTTTCAAACCATCAAATGCACCATCATATACATCTTCACCTTCTGAATTATCCACCTGTTCTGTAGAAACTGAATTATTGGAAATTAAAGAGTCGGAACTTTTATTGAGTCCGAGAACGGGTTTGATAATAAACAGGAAGGATATTATTCCGAAAACTATAAATAATTTCTTCATTTTTTTATTTTTTAATTGTAGATCTATTTTTTCGTTGTTTTTGAAAAATAAAAAACAAATAATATTATTATTCTAATTCTATTAGTAAATCGTTTTGTAATACTTGTTGACCTACAGTAACATGAATTGCTGTTACAACACCTGCTTTTTCTGCAGTTATATCATTTTCCATTTTCATGGCTTCAAGAATTAACATGCTATCACCTTCTTTAAGGGTATCACCAACTTTAATATTGATAGAAAATATAGATCCCGGAAGTGGGGATAAAACCTTCGTTTTATTTGAGCTTGGATTTACTTTTAAAGGTTCAGAAGGTCTTTTGGATGCTGCACGAACTAAAGTAGGTGTTTTAGTCATTACGATATCTTCTTTCATCTTTACAGAATAAGAAGTACCATTAACCTCAAGATTGATCATGTTACCTTCGTGTGATAATATTCTAACCTTATAATTATTATCGTGTATTCTAAATTTGAAATTTTTCATCTTCTTTCTAATTAATTAAAGTCTTTGATGGGTTCCGTATATTTTTGAACTCCATGGCGAATAAGATTTTTTCGCCTGTTTGATTGTTAAAATTGGATTTTCTTTATCATGTTGTTCATTAAGATACATGTGAATTGCTGTAGAAATTGCAGCTACAACTTCACCTGTAAAACTCTCATCAACTTCAAGAGCTATATCTTGGATCTTTTTATCTTTTCTTTTGGTAACGATCTTATATATGTACAGCATAAAAGGTATCCCATATTTAAACAATAAGGATAGGGTAACCAGTGAACTAAATACAATGAATAATCCGGTAATTAAAATAACGTATCCTTCGCTAATCTGATCCATGTTTAAATCAACGTATAGTATCATAATGGAATATTTGAATGTTTTTTTGGTGGATTGATATCTTTTTTATTCGCAAGTAATTCTAGAGCTCTAATAATTCTAAAACGAGTATTACGAGGCTCGATCACATCATCAATAAAGCCATATTTTGCAGCTTCATAAGGATTTGCAAATTTCTTGGTATATTCTCCTTCTTTTTTCTCGATAAATTTACTTTTTTCATCAGCATCTTCAATTTTACTAATAGTTCTTCCTTCTAGAACTTCTACAGCTCCTTTAGCACCCATTACAGCAATTTCTGCTGTTGGCCATGCGTAATTTACATCACCTCGTAGTTGCTTACAACTCATTACATCATGTGCTCCACCATATGATTTACGAAGCGTTATAGTAACTTTAGGCACAGTAGCTTCTCCATAGGCAAATAACAATTTAGCGCCATGCAAAATAATTCCTCCATACTCTTGCCCTGTTCCAGGTAAGAATCCGGGTACATCAACCAATGTTACGATCGGAATATTAAATGCATCACAAAAACGAACGAATCTGGCTGCTTTTCTTGAGGCTTCTATATCTAAAACACCTGCATAATATTTTGGCTGATTTGCTACAATTCCAACAGGACGACCATTGAATCTTGCAAATCCAACAACTATATTTCTTGCATAATTTCTATGCACTTCTGTAAATTCACCTTTATCTGCTATGGTAGAAATTACATCAACAATATCATATGGTTTGTTTGGATTTTCGGGAATAATTTCATTAAGAACATCTTCCAGTCTGTCAATCGGATCAGAACATTCAATAACCGGAGGCTCTTCAAGGTTGTTTGAAGGAAGGTAACTTAGTAGTTTTCTTATAAGCAAAAGGTTCACTTCATCATTTTTTGCAAGGAAATGTGATACACCTGACTTTGTTGAATGAACTTTTGCTCCTCCCAATTGCTCAGCAGTTACAATTTCACCTGTAACTGTTTGTACTACTTTTGGACCAGTAACGAACATATAACTGGTTTTTTCTGTCATAATCGTAAAGTCAGTTAGTGCAGGGGAATAAACTGCTCCACCGGCACAGGGACCTAATATGGATGAAATTTGCGGAATTACACCAGAAGCCATTATATTTCTCTGGAAAATTTCAGCATATCCGGCTAATGATCGAACTCCTTCTTGTATACGAGCTCCACCACTATCATTAAGACCAATTACTGGAGCCCCAACTTTCATAGCCATATCCATTATTTTACATATTTTTAATGCATATGTTTCTGATAAAGAACCTCCAAAAACAGTAAAATCTTGAGAGAATACATAAACAATTCTTCCATCTATAGTACCATGACCTGTAATAACTCCATCAGAAAGGTAAACTTGTTTGTCCAGGCCAAAATCTATTGTTCTGTGGGTTACAAACATATCAAACTCTTCAAAACTATCTTCATCTAGGAGTAATTCAATTCGTTCTCTAGCAGTTAGTTTTCCTTTAGCATGTTGCGAGTCGATTCTTTTTTCACCACCTCCCAGCTTTGCCTTAGCTCTTTTTTCAATAAGCTCATTAATTTTTTCTTGATTTGCCATTGTAATGTTTATTTGTCCACCTGTTTGTTACATAAATTTGTATACAAGTGAATTATTATTTATTTAGAACAAAGTTCGGTAAGCACTCCATATGTTGATTTTGGATGCAGAAAACCGATGTCAAGTCCTTCAGCGCCTTTTCTTGAAGATTTATCTATTAATCTTATTCCTCTTTCTTCTACGGTTTTTAATGCCTCGGTAGCATTATCAACAGCAAAAGCAATATGATGCATTCCTGGTCCTTTTTTCTCAACGAATTTCCCTATAGGTCCTTCAGGTGAAGTGCTTTCTAAAAGTTCAATTTTTGTGTCACCAACCATAAAAAACGCAGTTTTAACTTTTTGGTCAACTACTTCTTCAATAGAATAACATTTCAACCCTAAAACATTTTAGTAATATTTGATAGATTCATCTAGATTGTCAACTGCAATTCCAATGTGTTCAATGTGTGTTATCTTCATAATTATATGTATTTTTAAAAGGGAGGACAAAATTATTACGAATTTAATCTTAATAAGATGATTAATATCATCTTATGTAACAAAAGTTATAATAATTAACAACAGTTATTTGTATGAGTTACGTGTATTTTATCTTTTATTTGGCTTTAGGATTTGTGTTGTTATTTTTAAATAATGATGTAAACAAAGCAATAATTACTCTCTTGAACATCATTATTGTATTAACGCCATTAATTGGAACCATATTTGGAGTAATGTATTATTAT
>JAUWLK010000327.1 GCA_030613745.1 Flavobacteriaceae bacterium
AGAAAGCGGAAAAATCATTTTGGTCAATACCAATTCAAAAATTGTTAGAAATAATTACAAAGCCAATTATTTAAAAACGGTTGATTATTTTGAAACAACCTTTAAAAAAAGTGGTTCAGGAACAATAAATACTCGTATTGATGAGAGTTATGTAAAAAAATTGCTAGGATATTTTAAACGAAGAGGAGCTAAATGAAATTGATAATTGAAATAAATACGGTAAAATTTCACCTCTTGAGAGGGGTTGGGGATGTGTTTCTCTCACAAAACAATAGTGAGAGTTTACTCAATAGAATACTATTACAATTTAATGAGTTGATTAAAAAACACCTTTTATATATCGTTTTATTTATTGGATTTTTTGCTGCAGCTCAAAATCAACCTGCTGTATCGGTCAAAATAGACACCACTAAAATTCGAATTGGTGAACAAATTAATTATCAAATAATTGTTAATGAAATAGATGATGTTCAATTTCCAAAACTACATTTAGATGCCTTAAAAAGAATTGAATTAGTTGAATCATTTAAGATAGATTCACTTAAAAATCAGTTAATCAAAAAATATGCATTGACTAGTTTTGATAGCGGAAGATATGTTTTACCACAGCAAACAGTATTTATAAAAAATAAAATGTTTTTAACCGATTCGGTTATCATTGATGTGGCAACTGTAGCGGTTGATACAATCAAACAACCAATGTATCATATAAAAAACATTAAAAATGAGCCTTATACTTTTAGTGATTTTATATCCTATTTTTGGTGGTTGATTCTTTTATTGATTGCAATTGCAGTTATCTTATATTTTGTATTAAAAGATAAACCAACCCATGAAGAACAATTGGCTAAATTACCACCATTTGACTTGGCAAAACAACGTTTAAAAGAATTAGATAATAAACAACTTTGGCAACATAATAAAGTAAAGCTGTATTATGTAGAACTTACAGATATTGTAAGATCTTTTATTGAACGAGAAATGAATATTCCGGCTTTAGAATCAACTACTGATGAACTGTTAGAAACCATAACTGATTTTAATAGTAGTAGTAATTTAAATATTCCAAAAGAAACGATTATTAAATTACAAAAATTATTGCAAGAGGCTGATTTAGTAAAATTTGCAAAATCTAAACCTTTATCAAATGAAATAGAGATTCATAGAAATGATGCCGAAGATATCATTGATGTTTTGCATCCAAAAAATATAAAAGAAAATACCGAAAAAGAAGATGATAAATAATTTAGAATTTACAAATCCTGAATTTTTATGGTTGCTATTGGTAATTCCAATATTGGCGATTTGGTATTTTTTTATGCAAAAAAAAGATAGTGCAAATTTAAAAATAGCAAGTACAAAAGGTTTTACACAACAAAGTTTGTTAGCTAAATTAAAACCGATACTTTACCTTTTACGTTTATTTGCCATCGTTTTGTTGATAGTAGCTTTAGCTAGACCACGAATTGTAGAAGTAAGTAAAAAAACAAAAATTACAAGAGGTATTGATATCGTTATGGCAATTGATGTGTCGGCAAGTATGTTAGCTAAGGATTTAAAACCAAACAGACTAGAAGCTTTAAAAAAAGTTGCTATTAATTTTGTAAATAAACGTCCTAATGATCGTATTGGAATAGTAGTTTATGCCGGTGAAAGTTATACGCAAACCCCAATTACTAGTGATAAAAGTATAGTTAAAAATACGATTAGTAAAATAAAATGGGGGCAAATTAATGATGGTACAGCCATTGGTATGGGATTAGGTTCGGCAGTTAATAGATTAAAGGACAGCAAAGCCAAAAGTAAAGTTATTATTTTATTAACAGATGGAGTAAATAATTCTGGATTTATTGATCCAAAAACTGCTACAGAGTTAGCTAAAGAGCTTAATATTAAAGTATATACGATAGGATTAGGTACAAATGGAACAGCTTTATTTCCTGTTGCTAAAGATTTATTTGGAAAATTAATTTTTAGAAATGCTCCTGTTGAAATTGATGAAAAATTATTACAATTTATTGCTAAAGAAACCGAAGGAAAATACTTTAGAGCAACTGATAATAAGAAATTAGAATCAATTTATAATGAGATAAACAAATTAGAAAAAACAGAAATAGAAGAGTTTAAATATTATAATTAT
>JAUWLK010000161.1 GCA_030613745.1 Flavobacteriaceae bacterium
TTTTTTTTATGTGTAAATCATTCCCATTAAAACAAGAATCTTTATCTTAAATTTAATTTCATTTCTTTTCAAAAGTAGCTTCATACCATATGCCTTCAGAAATTTTATGAGAGAATTTCACATTCATATGCTCTGCTAATAAAGAAATAATTCCATAAGAACATTCCAAATATTCATTATAGGTAACACCAAGCATTGGACCTTTTTGAAATGATAAATCCACATTTTTAAGTTTGAATCGGATCATTTTTTCACTTTGTGAAATTATCTGCATTTCGTTGTTGGAATTTATACCACTTAAAATATCCAGTATTCCTTTGACAAAAACATGAAAACCAGCCTCAGGATTCCAATAAGGAATAAACTTTTTACCAATATATTTACCATATGATTCAGGTGTAACGCCCTGAGTTTTAGCGAAACTTATCCCTGCAACCGCATAAGCAATAACATGATTATACAATATGTCTGTTTTCTGTTGGGTAGATAGCTCAGGAACGGTGAATTTCTCTTGTGCAACGATAAAGTTTATAAAGAGAAAGCTAATCGTGATTAAACTTAATTTTTTCATAATGTAAGGTTTTAAAATTTGTTTAGTAAAAATAATTAATAAAAAATGTATTACTTAGAACTCAATTGTTATTTCCTTTTAAGTTATAAGTTAAACTCAGTAAATAATAATTTCCCAATACTTCTTGGTGGATTTCTTCAAAATAATTATCAGAGCTAGTTCTTATTATCCCAATATTCTTATTTAAAATATCAAGTGCTGTTAGCATAATATTCATTCTTTTCGATTTTAAGAATGAATAAGAAAGAGAAGCATTCCAGATAGGGACTGACTGATCTGTACCGAAATTACTATCTCTATAAACATCATATTTAAATTGTGAATTTAAATTTAATCTATCCGTAATATTCCAATCTACTTTTGTGTAATAGGTTTGTTGTAAATAATCTCTATCAGCATTATTTCCCGAAGAAAAAGTTGTGTAATTTTTAGACCAGGATGCCCCAATTATTGCATCAATTTTTTCCTTTTTATTATTTTCTAAAGAAAGACCTATTGTGCCATTTTTTGATCTTGTTTCATTGGGATTAGAATTGATGATAGATAAATATTCGCTATATCCTCCATTTAGAGAAATATGATATCTTAAACCCAATGATTTTAACCTTTTACCTAATCTGATGTTAAAGTTAACATTATTCTTGTCTCCAAAGTTCTCATAAGTAGATGTTTGAATACCTAGTTGATCTGTAAATTCAGAATTAACAATACTATTTTTTGTATATCTATAGCTTAAACGTGAGGAAAAATTAAATCCTTTTGTAAAATTGTGATTGCTGTACATAGCAGAAGCTGAATAATTATTTTCCGGAGTTAGTTCAGGGTTTCCTTTACTGATATACAAGGAGTTAAAATTATTTACAACCGGAGTGAGCTGAGATGAACTTGCTAATCTAACCGATTTTCGTAAATTTAAATTCATGAACTTCCCTCTTTTTGGGCGGAACCTTATACTCATCTCTGGATTGAAATTTGTATACCTTTTGTTATATTCTTCCTCATTTTCTAAGCCAAATTTTTGTGTTTGACCTGCAACCACACTGCCAATATTAAAGGTTAATTTTTCTTTATCATATTTATAAAACACTCCTCCAGTTAGATCTGTATTGTTATAATATTGATCATATATTAATGGAATTTGAATAATGCCATTTTCATATTTTGATTGATTAACTCTATCACCTGATGAAAGATACCTGATATTACCTTTAATTTCCAGAAAATGATCTTTTGCTAAAGGTTCGGTATAATTCAAATTGAATCTTAAATTCAAATTTTTTAGATCCTGATCTCTTTTTACTTCTTCTATAGTTTCATAGGCATTATCAGGATCCGATATATTAAATCTGTTTATTTGATCATTGCTGCTTGAATTATTATTTTTTGAAGCATCTAAATTTCCTGAAATCGAAAAATTCCTTTTGCTTTTTTTATTGAACCTTTTGGTATATTGAATAGATACATTACCTGAACTGTTTTTACTTTCATTTTTTGTATTACTAATACTTTGCAGATCCAATACATTATCACCATTAAATTTATCTAATGTGTTGATACTATTCCCATTGTTAATATTTGAATATACACTGCCATTAATAAACAAAGAACTCAGTTTATTGGATTGATTCCTATAACTAAAATTTAAACTGTGATTATTTGAAATATTTTCATTACTGCTTTTACTTTCTGAATTTATTTCCAGATCACCGATAAACTCGGTTCTTTTGATAAGAATATCACCAGATGTTGCATTGGTATAATTATAAAAATAATCAGCATTAACATTTTGATCAGTTTTCAATTCATAGCCTAAATTTAATCCGGCTAAACCGGTGGTTAAAAAACCCGGTAAACCTCCAGAACTCATTCTTCCACCGGTATTAAAGATTATTAATTCTGAAATATCAGAACCGAAGCTATTTATATTATTATACTTTCCTATTACCGATGCCTGCAATTTTGGTGTAAATCGATTGTAATTCAAGCTGGTTAAATAACGATCATCTGTTCCGTATCCTCCCTGTAATTTACCAAAATCATTTACTTTTTCATCATCCTTCAGTTCTAAGTTGATCACTTTTTTACGTTCAGAATCATTGATGCCTGTAACTCTTGCTTTTTCACTTTTCTCATCAATAACTTCTACTCGTTTTACGATATCTGCTGATAGATTTTTAGATGCAATAGCAGGGTCTCCACTAAAAAATTCTTTACCATCAACATATATTTTGGTCACTTCTTCACCCTGGGCGGTAATTTTACCCGAAACATCTACTTCAATACCAGGCAATTTTTTTAACAGATCTTCAACGGTATCATCCATCCTAACTTTAAAAGCTTTTGTGTTATAGGTGACAGTATCTTTTTTAATGGAAATTGGAGTCACCAAAGTAACTACCACTTCATCTAAATCGCTATCATTTTCAAGTAAAATAATACCCAAATTTATAGATTCACTTTGAAAATTAATTGGACTTTGATAAGTTTTAAAACCTACCAAATGGATTTGTATTAGATGTTTACCATTTGAAATTTCGGTTAAATCAAACTTACCGAGCTTATCGGTACTGGCATAGCTAATTAATATAGAATCTTTGGGGTTTATAAGGGCAACCGAAGCAAATTCTAAAGGATTGTTTTCAAAATCAACTACTTTACCTTTAATACTTTGCGACCAATTAGTCATAGGGAGTAGCAATAATAACAACAGGGCTATTTTAAATAATAAAGGGTTGTTCATCATGTTGTTTAAAACTCATATAAATTCCACTAAATAAATTTACAGCATAAAAAATAAATCGTTCTTAGATTCTCTGCTTTTGCAATAAGGGGATTGCATATAGAAAATAAGAACGATTTGATGTGTTCATTTATAAATTATAATTTAACCTCATTCTATAGTTTAATAAAAATTATTTACAATTTTCATCAAAACCCATAAAGACTCCATCTTGGAAATAAACCGTAGTATTAGTTACCAATCCATCACCTCTTCTAACTGTCTTTATTTTCCAAGTTTCCAGTCCGTTATTTGTGTTAATATGATCAACTCTACTAAAATTATACACATTTCCGGAAGGAATACAATTTTCATCTACTCCAACTAAATGACCTTTAATGGTTTGGTGAGATCCTTTTTTGTTCATTTGAAAAATAACGTTTCCTTGTAAATACTCACCGGCACAAGGGCAAAAGAAAGGTTCAGGATCACTGCATCCATCAAAATATATTTCATATTTCCCTGATTTACCCCATTTTTCCTGAGCATTAACATTTGTTGTAAATAAGAAGCCAAAAACAACAAGACTTGCAATTAATAATTTAAAAGTTTTCATAATATATAGTTTTAAAATTTATATGGTAAATATCTGAAATAAAGGCAGGTAAAACATAACAGTAATATTGCAAAAAGTATAAATTATATTGCATGTATTGCAATTATCTTGCAAAAGTTAAAATTTAATTCAGACTGTAGGAAATTGAATCATTAGCTAGTATTTTATATTGTATCCTTTTGAATCAACTATAAATAACTATTTCATTAAGAATGTTACTATTATCTCTTAATGAATACATTCTAAGAATTTTATTAAGTAATTGGCTGATTATCACTAATCTCTTTAAGTAAAATAAATAAATAATTTTTCCAAAAAATTTGTACCTTAACAAAAGTATTATCTGTAATTTTTAAAGGATCAGAACTTATTAAACTCAAATAGAATTATTAATATGGCTAAGGAAGTTTTATTAGATAAAGTATTTATCAAAAAACTTACTGATATTCTTGAAAATAATTATACCGAGGAAAATTTTGGTGTAAAAGAATTGGCTGCCAGTGTAGTTCTAAGTAAATCTCAGCTACATCGTAAGCTTCATGCTGCATTCCAAAAATCAACTAGCCAGTATATTAGAGAGTTCCGTCTGCAAAAGGCATTAAAAATGCTACAGGAAGATGTAATTACTGCTTCTGAAGTTGCTTATAGTGTTGGTTTTAACAGTCCGACTTATTTCAACCATTGTTTTCATAAATATTATGGTTATACACCCGGAGAAGCAAAATATAAAAAATCATTTTCTCAAAAGAAAAATGAGGATATCTATAAACCTGAGCAACATCATTCGCCTTCTAACATAGATAAAATGGAAAAGGGTGAAGTAAGGTTATCTAAGAAAAAGATACTTGGATTTTCTATACTTGTTATTATTTTGATTTTTGTATTCTCATACTTTTTTTACACAGGATCTATTGGTAAAAAACTATTTTCTAAAGAGAAGGTTCAGGAAAAATCAATTGCAGTACTCCCTTTTAAAAATCTGAGCGATGATAAAACCAATCAATACTTCGCGGATGGAGTTATGGATGATATTTTAAATCATCTTTCCGCTATTAAGGATCTCAAAGTGATCTCAAGAACTACTATGGATCAATATCGGGAGACCAACAAGACTATTCCAAAAATTGCCAAAGAACTGAAAGTTTCCTATATCATTGAATCCAGTATCCAGAAATATGGAGATTCTGTTAGGATCATTACACAATTAATTGACGCCAAAATTGACAAACATATTTGGTCTAAGGATTTTAAACGAGAATTTAAAAATATTTTTGCATTGGAAAGTGAAATTGCAAAACAAATTGCAAAAGAATTGAAGGCAACGGTTTCTCCTAAAGAAATAAAGCGAATTGAAAGAGTTCCTACCAAAAACATGGATGCTTACAATCTCTACCTTCAAGGTAAATATTCTTTTAATTCAAATGATGATGACGATCTGGTAAAATATATAGAATATCTAAATAAATCTTTGGTTTTGGATCCTAAATTTGCACTGGCATATGCAGCTTTGGCAAGAGCTAAAATTCAAAGAATGAGAGCTCATTATGTTTCTGCTACCAAAGAAGAAATTAAAGATGCTAAAGCTCTGGCCATTAAATCAATTGAATTGGATGATAATGCCAGAGGTCATGCCAGTTTGGGTTGGTTATATCTTTGGTTTGAATGGGATTGGGAAGAAGCTGAAAAACAATTTAAACTTGCTATACAGATAAATCCCAATTACGCAGGAGGATATGTATATCTTTCTGAACTTTTATACAATATCAAAGGGGATTTTAAAGAAGCTAGAAAGCAGGTTGATATGGCTTTATATCTTGGTCCATATTCATATTATCCTCGTAGCGTAAGTACTCGTTTCTATTTTAATGAAGGTGAGTTTAACAAATCAATTGACGAAGCAGAAAAGTCAAAAGAAATAAATAAATATAATACATCTGCATATTGGAGAAATTTTCAAAGTTATGTTGGTCTGGGTAAAGAAGAAAAAGCTTTAACTGAATTAATAGAAGGTTGGGGTTATAGTGAAGAAAAGTCAAAACTTATTATTCCGATTAGAGAAGCTTATGATGAGTCAGGAATAAATGGTGTTTATCAATTGCTCATTGATTATCAAATTGAGAATAATAAAGGATCTAAAAATTATTTCAGTATCGCAGAAAGTTATACTTTTATAGGAGATAAAGGAAAAACTTTAGAATATCTTGAAATTGCATATGAACAACATAGTTCACGTATTCCATATATTAAATATAATCCATATTTTAAAGATCTTCGTACTGAACCTAGATTTTTAGCTATTTTAGAAAAGATGAATTTGGGGGCTTACAATTAAAATCACTTATTAAAATGCACTACAGATTAATTGTATAATCATTGCGCACAGATCAACCAGAAAGTAAATAAATTAGATTTTAATCATATC
>JAUWLK010000207.1 GCA_030613745.1 Flavobacteriaceae bacterium
CTTTTTAACGGGCAACCTGTTTATGCATTAATTATAGGAGGTTTTGCAATGATTTTAGCAGGAGTTTTAACTTTAAGAGTAAAAGATACAAATGAATAAAAAAGCATTCATATTCGATTTAGACGGAGTTATAGTTGATACAGCAAAATATCACTATTTAGCTTGGAAAAATCTTGCAAATGACTTGGGTTTTGAATTTACAGAAAAACAAAACGAACAATTAAAAGGTGTTAGCAGGGTTAAATCACTTGAAATTTTACTGAAAATTGGTAGTATTGAATTATCTGAAAATAAAAAACAAGAACTTTTAGCTGAAAAAAATAAGGAATATTTGGAGTATGTTAACACCATGACTTCAAATGAGATATTGCCTGGAATTAATCAACTTTTAAATTACTTAGAAGAAAAGAATATAAAATTTGCTTTAGGTTCAGCAAGTAAAAACGCACCTTTAATTTTAGAAAAAGTTGGTTTATTTGATAAATTTACTGCTATTGTTGATGGTAATGATGTATCAAAAGCAAAGCCTGATCCAGAAGTTTTTTTAATCGCCGCCAAAAAGTTAAATAAAAATTCTAATAATTGTATTGTAATTGAAGATGCATTAGCAGGAATTCAAGCTGCTAATATTGCTGGAATGATAAGTGTTGCTATTGGAGATAAAAAAATATTACATGAAGCAGATTTTGTATTAAATAATACAAATGAATTAACTATTGATTTTGTAAAAAAATTGATTAAATAAAACTCTGTTTAAAACAGATAGTATTTTCGCTTAAGCGGAATTAACATAAAATTAAACTGATGAATCAAAATTATATCATTCCAAATGAATGGTCAATTATTGAAGAGGGATTTCATAAAGAAAATATAACCGCATCCGAAAGCATTTTTAGTATAGGTAACGGTGCCATGGGACAACGTGCCAATTTTGAAGAAACTTATAGTGGTGATACTTTTCAAGGAAGTTATATTGGTGGTATTTATTACCCCGATAAAACTCGTGTAGGTTGGTGGAAAAACGGTTACCCTGAATATTTTGCCAAAGTTTTAAATGCGCCCAACTGGATTGGGATTAACGTAAATATTAATGGTCATCCTCTAGATTTGAATACTTGTAAAGTATTTAATTTTGAACGTGAACTTGATATGAAAGAAGGAATTTTGTACCGTTCTTTTATAGCTGAACTAGCTGATGGCAACCAAGTAAAAATAAATACTATACGCTTTCTAAGTATTGATATTAATGAAGTTGGTGCAATTAAATACAGTATTACTCCGGTTAATTTTAGTGGTGAAATTGAATTTATTCCTTATATAGATGCAGGTATTGTTAATGACGATTCTAATTATGATGAATTCTTTTGGAAAATATTACAACTTGAAGAAGGGAAAAATGAAGCTTATATATTGTCAAAAACATACAAAACTGATTTTCATGTTTGTACCGGTATGAAAGTTGAATTTGCTTTAAACGAAAACAAAATTGATCTTCCTTACGAATCTGAAATTAAAGAAAAAAGTATTGCTTTTAAATATAAAACACATTTAAAACAGGGTGATACTTTTACTTTGTTTAAATATGGAGGGTATACACAATCTATGAATCATCTTAAAGAAAAATTGATTTTTGCTTCTGAAAAAGTACTTCAAAAAGCATCAATTATTGGTTTTGATGATTTGATTCAAAAGCAAAAACAAGCCTGGGCTAAAATTTGGGAAACTGCAGATATTGTTATTGAAGGAGATGTCAAAGCGCAACAAGCTATTCGTTTTAATATTTTTCAATTAAATCAAACCTATTTAGGTGAAGATTCTAGATTAAATATTGGCCCTAAAGGATTTACAGGTGAAAAATACGGCGGCAGTACTTATTGGGATACTGAGGCTTATTGTATTCCTTTTTATATGAGTACCAAAGATAAAGATGTTGCAAAAAACTTACTATTATATCGTTATTATCATTTAAATAAGGCTATAGAAAATGCCAAAAAATTAGGTTTTAAAAATGGTGCCGCTCTTTATCCTATGGTTACTATGAATGGAGAAGAATGCCATAATGAATGGGAGATCACTTTTGAAGAAATTCATCGTAACGGAGCCATGATTTATGCTATTTATAACTATGTAAACTATACAAATGATTTTAGCTATATACCTCAATATGGTATGGAAGTTATGATTGCTGTTGCAAGATTTTGGCAACAACGTGCAACTTTTTCAAAAGCTAAAAACAAGTATGTAATTTTAGGAGTTACAGGTCCGAATGAATATGAAAATAATGTAAATAACAACTGGTACACTAATTATTTAGCAAAATGGTGTATTGAGTATACTTTAGAAAATTTACAAATTTTAAATAATGATTATTCTGAAGATTATCAAAAAATTATTTCTAAAACTAATTTTTCTCAAAGTGATTTTGATGCAATGAAAGAAGTTGCAGAAAAAATGTATTTTCCATACAGTGAAGAAAAAGGAGTTTTTTTACAACAAGATGGATTTTTAGATAAAGAATTGATTCCTGTAGATCAATTACCAAAATCTGAAAGGCCAATCAATCAAAAATGGTCTTGGGATAGAATTTTACGTTCACCATATATCAAACAGGCAGATGTCCTGCAAGGATTATACTTTTTTGAAAATAAATTCGATACTAAAACCATTGAAGAACATTTTGATTTTTACGAACCGTTAACCGTTCACGAATCTTCTTTATCACCTTGTGTGCATTCTATTATAGCTTCAAAAATTAACAGAATTGATAAAGCTTATGAAATGTATTTAAGAACAGCTCGGC
Organism: Flavobacteriaceae bacterium; assembly: GCA_030613745.1. Taxonomy (GTDB): domain Bacteria; phylum Bacteroidota; class Bacteroidia; order Flavobacteriales; family Flavobacteriaceae; genus Lutimonas. Next base: position 2,801 of record JAUWLK010000207.1, read on the forward strand.
TAGATTTAGATGATTATAACCACGAAGTACATGAAGGTTTACATATTACCAGTATGGCCGGAACATGGCTTTCAATTGTACAAGGATTTGGAGGAATGAGAAACTTTGAAGGAATTTTATCTTTTTCCCCACAAATTCCAAAAGAATGGAAAGCGTATTCTTTTAAAATAAATTTTAGAGGAACAACATTAAAAGTGTTTAAAGATCATAAAGGCTCTAGATTTACTAATGAATCTGATACACCAATTGATATTTTGGTACATGGTAAAAAAGTTATCGTTAATTCAGAAGAATTGATAGAAATATAAATATTTAAAATTTTAGGTAATCACAAAGTTTAAGAAATGAAACAATACATAAAAATTTATATACTATTTTTACTCTTTACAAATTTTCTAATTGCTCAAAACCTATCTTCTAACAAAACAGAAATTCAAAAAGTTGAACCACCTTTTTGGTGGGTTGGAATGAAAAACACCAAACTGCAATTAATGGTTTACGGTAAAAATATTGCAGAATATTCGGTAAATATTACTGATAAAAGTGTGCTTTTAAACAGTATAACAAAAACTGAAAATTCCAACTATATATTTTTAAATATAGATTTTTCAAATGTTAGTCAAGCCAAAAATTTTAATATAAAATTTACTAAAAAAAGTGCCAAAACTCTTAGCTTTAACTACGAGTTAAAACAACGAGAAAACAATTCGGCTAACCGAAAAAGTTTTAATAGTTCAGATGTAATTTACCTTATCATGCCAGACCGTTTTGCTAATGGAAACTCTAAAAATGATTCTCACAAAGATGTAATAGAGAAAGTAAACAGACTAGAAAAAAATGGTCGCCATGGCGGAGATATTCAAGGTGTAATAGATCACTTAGATTATTTAGATGATTTGGGTGTAACTGCTTTATGGAGCACACCTTTATTAGAAGACAATGAACCTACTTATTCTTACCATACTTATGCACAAAGTGATTATTACAGAATAGATCCAAGATATGGAAATAATGAAGATTACAAACTTTTAGCAGATGAAATGCACAAGCGTGATATGAAATTAATTATGGATTACGTTACTAACCATTGGGGATCTAAACACTGGATGATTCAAGATCTTCCAACTAAAGATTTTATCAATCAATGGCCAGAAGGTTTTAGAAGAAGTAATTATAGAATGACTACCCAATTTGACATCAATACTTCACAAATTGATGCAAATGGATGTATGAATGGTTGGTTTGACACCACTATGCCTGATATGAATCAAAGAAACCCTTTGCTTTTAAATTATATCACACAAAATGCAATTTGGTGGATTGAATATGCTGGGCTAGATGGCTTACGTGTTGATACTTATTCCTACAACGATAAAGAAGGAATTACAAAATGGACCAAAGCCATTACTGATGAATACCCTAATTTCAATATTGTTGGAGAAGTTTGGATGCATGACCAAGCACAAATGGCCTATTGGCAAAAAGACAGTAAAATAGGTGCAATTCAAGGATTTAATTCTTATTTGCCAAGTGTTATGGATTTTACACTTTATGATGAAATAACAGATGTATTTAATGAGAATAATGCAAGTTGGAATGATGGAATGATTAAAATTTATGAAAATTTTGTGAATGATTTTTTATATCCAAATATTGACAATATTTTAGTTTTTGCCGGGAATCACGATACCAATAGAATTAATGAAATTTACCAAAGTGATATTGATAAATATAAGTTAGTAATAACACTTATTTTAACTATTCGTGGTATACCACAGCTTTATTATGGTGATGAAATTGGTATGTTGGGTGATAAAAACAAACATGGTGATGGTGATATTCGT
>JAUWLK010000014.1 GCA_030613745.1 Flavobacteriaceae bacterium
ACTTTCAGCGAACATATAAAAGCTCTTACCAAACAAACAGCCCTATATGGTATGGGAGTTGATATCGCAGATTTTAATAATGATCAGTTACTAGATATTATACAAATGGATATGACACCTGGAGATAATCGTAGATCAAAAGCCAATATGGCAAGTATGAATTCCGGATTATTCTGGGGAACGGTTAATGCTGGATTTGGATACCAATACATGCAAAATATTCTTAGTTTGAATAATGGCTTTATAGTGAATGACTCTTTACCTGAATTCAGCAATATTTCACGATTAGCTGGTGTGCCTACTACAGATTGGAGCTGGGGACCTTTATTTGCAGATTTAGATAATGATGGCTGGAAAGATATTTTTATTTCAAACGGTACACGTAGAGAAATTAATAATAAAGATTTTTTTAATGCGCTAAAAAAACAAAAGCTATCGAAAGACAGTCTACTAGCTGCAACTCTAGCTATACCCTCTGAAAAAATAGATAATTTTGTTTTTAAAAATAATGGTGACCTTACTTTTGATAAGGTAAATGAAGAATGGGGTATTGTTTATAAAGGGTTTTCTAATGGGTGTGTTTATGTAGATTTAGATAACGATGGAGATTTGGAAATTGTATTAAATAATGTGGATGATTTTGCAACTGTTTTTGAAAACACCAGTTCAAACAAGAACAATCATTTAACTCTAAGGTTTAACGGACCCGATAAAAATAAATTTGGATTAGGTGTCAAAGTTACACTAACTGCAGATAATTTAACACAATATCAGGAAATGACTTTAACGAGAGGATTTCAGTCTTCAGTTGCTCCTCAATTACATTTTGGTTTAGGAAAAACAGAAAAAGTTGATCATCTTAAAATAGTTTGGCCAGATAGAAAAGTACAAATACTCACAAATATTGATAATAATCAATTTTTACAAATTGATTATTCAAAAGCTATTAAACAAACCAATGAAAATGAAACCAAACAATTAGCTAAAATATTTTTAACAGAAAAAGATTCCTCGATTGCAGTAAAACACAAGCATGTTGAAAATTTTCATGATGATTTTATAAAAGAAATTCTTTTACCTCATAGTACTTCAAGGTTTGGACCTGGTTTAGCAGTTGGAGATTTAAATGGAGATGGACTAGATGACTTTATTATAGGAGGAGCATCTCAAAATCAAACAGGTGTTTATTATCAAACTTTAAATGGTTTTGAAAAACAAGAATTTAAAGATATAGCAAAAGATAGTGGTTTTGAAGATTTAGGATGCCTTATTTTTGATGCTGATGCTGATGGAGACAATGATATTTACATGGTTAGTGGTGGTAGCGAATTTGATTTTAAGTCTGATATGTTACAAGACCGTCTTTATATTAATGATGGAAAAGGAAACTTTATCAAATCATTAACAGCTTTACCAGAGATGATCACAAGTGGTTCAAGAGTTTACAATATTGATTTTGATAATGATGGAGATATAGATTTATTTGTTGGTGGTAGGCTAATTCCTGAAAATTATCCATTACCAGCCAATAGTTATATCTTAGAAAATGTTAGTACAAAAGGAAATCCAAAATTTATTGATGTTACAAAAAAAGTTGCATCTGATTTAGAAGAAATTGGAATGGTAACAAGTGCTAGCATAACAGATTTTGATAAAGATGGATGGATGGACTTGATTATTGTAGGTGAATGGATGCCAATTACTATTTTTAAAAATAATCATGGTTCTTTTGAAAATATAACTATCGAATTGAACTTAGAAGATACTACATCGTGGTGGTGGAGTGTTAAAGAAGGAGATTTTGATAAAGATGGAGATATAGATTTTATTGTTGGAAACCTTGGTCTTAATTATAAATATAAGGCTAATGATGATGAAACTTTTGATGTTTATTTTAATGATTTTGATAAAAATAAATCCAATGATATTGTTCTCAGTTATTTTAATGATGGTACAAAATACCCGGTAAGAGGGAGACAATGTTCTTCAGATCAAATACCTGCGATAAAAAATAAATTTAAAGATTATGAATCTTTCTCTGTAGCAACCTTAGAAGATGTTTATACAGAAAATGATTTGGAAAAATCACTTCATTATCAAGTTAAATCTTTTGCCAGTATCTATCTTGAAAATAAAGATGGTGAATTTATTATCCATCAATTACCAAATCCTGCGCAATTATCAAGTATTAATCAAATTATTGTAAAAGATTTTGATAATGATTCGCATTTGGATTTTGTAATTGCTGGTAATTTACATAGTTCAGAAGTTGAAACACCTAGAAATGATGCTAGCAATGGATTGTTTATGAAAGGTGATGGAAAAGGAAATTTCAAACCAATTGAAGGACACAAAAGCGGGCTATTTGCCACTGGAGATGTAAAAGATCTAGCGATAATAAAAATAGGTAATATTGAGTATATAATTGTTGCAAAAAATAGTGACTATATGCAATTTATAAAAATTAATTAAAAGTTAGTTTTTACTCGGAGTACTTTTTAAATAAATAACCAACCAATAATCATAACAATAGTAATTCCTGTTATACCTTGAAAAAAAGCAGAAATTGTTTGGCTTTTTAATTCATTTTTTTGCAACATTTTCATATGATTTTCTACATTATTATTAAGTTGCTTTGGTTTCTTGGTGTAGGTTTTTCTGACAAGCCATTTTTTAAATTACAGTTCAGATATTCATCAGGATTTTTTTTCAGGAGATTAAGATGGTAAGTGAAAAATTTCAATTTTCAATCGATTTTCTTCTATCCATTTTTAACTACCTTACTGTGATGAGCCCTTAAATTATCGAGTATTAAAACGTTTTTCCATACTCTTTTTTCCTTTTGTGGATAAACCTTCCGTGTTGATTATTGTTTCTCACACCTGTTTCATCTCCCCAATGTATTTCTGCGCACACTTGTTTAGCCTTTATCTTTATTGCAGGATATTTTGCTAACTATTGGTTTGTTAATCTATAAAAAATAGTATAAATCACTCGTTTATCTAATTTTTTTGATTATCTTTAAGAGAAGTATTAGAACATAAGTACTTGATATAGATTTGAATAGATAACTCATTTTTAATAAGATGATGAAATCACATCAAATATTTTTAAGATGATAATGAAAATAGATGAATTTAATCGTTTAAACTTCCAGATCATGATAAAAGACCATTCCAAACGTTATAACAACTTAGCAAAATTAATAAGGCAATTAGAATCTAGGATTCCTTCTACAATGGGTAGTTTTAAGGATCTCCGAGAGGCAAGTACTTTTGAGGGTGCACTCTCCTCCAAGACCAAAAAACTTATGGCATTAGGTATTGCCATCACTGTAAGGTGTGATGGATGCATTGCTTTTCATGTACACGATGTACTTATATCAGGGGCTTCTTCTGAAGAAATTATTGAGACGATTGAGGTAGCAATACTTATGGGTGGACAGCCAGCTGTTATTTATGGCTGCGAGGCTTTAGAAGCTTTAAATCAATTTATAGTTTTAGAGAAAAATGGATAATGAATTAAAGAAAAATATGAAAAATAATATGTCGGAAGGGAATAAACCAAAGACACCATTTAAGGGTTACAAACCCAGTTGGTCATATTTTCTCTTTCTTTTTCTAATATTTTTTTTAATATCCTTAGCGTCTATTTTCAAAACTAAGGAGATTAGTTGGTTAGAATTTGAGCGGAACATGTTGAGCCAGCACGATGTTGAAAAGATTGTTGTTATTAATAAGGAAATTGCTGAAATTTATATTAAATCAGAAAGGTTATCAGATACTAAATATAAAGAAATTTCAGAAGGCTTATTTGGCTCTAATACAGGCCCACACTATGCTCTTAATATTGGGTCTATAGAAAGCTTTGAGAATAAACTAGAATTGGTACAACAAGATTTTTCTCCAGAGGAAAAAATTGAAATCAGATATTTAAACCGTACAAATTGGATAACTACCCTCTTTTGGTTGCTTCCAGTTGGGCTTCTGTTTTTATTTTGGATTGTAATGTTTAGGGGTATAGGCAAGGTGGGTAAAGGAGGTATGGGTAGTTCTATATTCAATTTTGGGAAGTCAACTGCAAAACTAATAAGCAAGGATGTTAAAAGTTCTATTACATTTAATGATGTTGCGGGTTTAAAAGAAGCTAAAGTTGAGGTAAAAGAGATTATTGATTTTCTTAACAACCCCGAAACCTACACCAAACTTGGAGCAAAAATTCCAAAAGGAGTCATGCTTGTAGGTCCTCCCGGTACGGGTAAAACATTGATGGCGAGAGCTGTTGCAGGGGAAGCCAAAGTTCCTTTCTTTTCCTTATCGGGATCAGAATTTGTAGAAATGTTTGTTGGGGTTGGAGCTTCACGTGTAAGAGATCTTTTTAAACAAGCTAAGGAAAAAGCTCCAAGTATTATTTTCATTGATGAAATAGATGCTATCGGTCGATCTCGTAGTAAAGTAAATTCGTTTCAGGCAAATGATGAAAGAGAAAATACCTTAAATCAGTTGTTGGCAGAATTAGACGGATTTGGCACCAATACAGGAGTTATTGTACTTGCTGCTACCAATAGAGCTGATATTCTCGACAAAGCTTTATTACGTCCCGGCAGATTCGATCGTCATATATATTTAGAATTACCTAATAAACAAGAGCGTGAAGAAATATTTGGCGTACATATGAGGCCTTTGAAAATGTCTGATGATGTGGATGTGAAAATTCTTGCATCTTTAAGTCCTGGATTTTCTGGAGCTGATATTGCGAACATTTGTAATGAAGCTGCATTGATTGCTGCACGTAAAAAAAAGAAAAATATAGAACAGGTAGATTTTATGCAGGCAAGAGATAGGGTTGTAGGAGGATTAGAAAGAAAAAGTAAAATAATTTCTCCTAAAGAAAAGAAGATTATAGCCCATCATGAAGCTGGTCATGCTGTTGCAAGCTGGTATTTTAAAAATGTTGACCCTTTGGTTAAGGTATCTATTATTCCAAGAGGGAAATCTTTAGGTGCAGCCTGGTATCTCCCTGAAGAGCATCAAATTATAACCAAGTCAAAATTTATAGATCAGATTTGTGCATTATTGGGAGGGCGTGCAGCTGAAGAGTTAATTTTCAATGAAGTTTCAACTGGTGCTTTGGATGACTTGGAAAAAGTTACCAAGCAGGCTTATAATATGGTTGCATACTATGGATTGGATGAAGAAATAGGTCCAATGAGTTTTTATGATTCTACAGGCGAGAATGAACGCTTATTTGGGAAGCCTTATAGTGAAAATATGGCAAAACTTATTGATAAGGAAGTTCATGATCTGATAACCACATCTTACCAAAGAACCAAGAAATTGTTATTAAAACATAGAGTTGAGTTAGAAAAGTTAGCACAACTCTTATTAAAAAAAGAAGTGGTTTATAAAGATGACCTGGAAAAGATTTTGGGAAAAAGGAATTTAGAATTTTTGATGGAGAATAATGATTAATCTAATTCTTAACAATTTTTTTAAAAAATGTAAAATTTTGATTATCTTTAGGATAAGTTTTAAATCATAAGTATCTGATATAGATTTGAATAGAAAGCTCATTTTTAATAAGATGATAAAATTATTACAAATATCTGATAAGATCAAATCCTTTTTTATTGAAATAGGCGAACTATCCTATTTTGCAGGTCAGTTTTTTAAAGAAGCTTTTTCAAAACCTTTTGAATTTAAAGAATTATTAAGACAATGCTATAGCGTAGGTAATCGCTCATTGTTATTGGTTGCTGTTACAGGTTTTATTTTAGGGTTGGTATTTACACTTCAATCAAGACCTACTTTAATGGAGTTTGGTGCAGTATCTTGGATGCCTTCAATGGTTAGTATTTCTATTGTTCGAGAAATAGGTCCGGTAATGATTGCACTAATTTGTGCCGGTAGAGTAAGTTCAGGAATTGGTGCTGAGTTAGGCTCAATGCGAGTTACAGAACAAATAGATGCAATGGAAGTTTCGGGAACTAACCCATTTAAATATTTGGTTGTTACTCGAATTATGGCAACAACTTTGATACTACCCTTACTTATTATTTTTGGAGATGCAATTGCATTGTTTGGTTCTGCTATTGTAGAAAATTTAAAAGGAGATGTCTCATTTCAACTTTATTTTAATCAAGTTTTTGATGCATTGGAATTTTCAGATATTATTCCTGCTACTATAAAAACATTTTTTTTCGGATTTGCAATTGGCTTAGTTGGAACTTTCAAAGGTTATAATTGTAAAAAAGGTACCGTTGGAGTTGGTGAGGCTTCTAACTCTGCTGTTGTATATACCTCAATGTTATTATTTATAATTGATTTTATAGCTGTATTTATTACTGATATATTTTATGAAATTTAGAAATGGAAAACATTAAAAACATAGAACCTATTTTAAAGATAAAAGATCTAAGAAAAAGTTTTGGTGAAAACCATGTTCTTAATGGCTTTACAATGGAGTTGTTTGAAGGTGAAAATTTAGTGATAATGGGTAAATCTGGTTCTGGAAAATCTGTAATGATAAAATGTTTAGTTGGATTAATGCAACATGATAGCGGTATCATTGAAATTATGGGTAATGATATTACTAAACTAAAACAGAAAGAATTAAATAGTTTACGGACTAAAATCGGTTTCCTTTTTCAAGGAAGTGCACTTTATGATTCAATGACTGTACGTGAAAATTTAGAATTTCCACTACGAAAACATAAGAAAACAATTGAGGAAACAAAAGTATTAGTAGTTGAAGCATTAGAAAGTGTAGGGCTTTCTGACGCAATAAATTTAATGCCTGCTGAACTTTCAGGAGGTATGAAAAGAAGAGTAGCACTTGCAAGAGCTTTAATTCTTCAACCTAAAATTATTATCTATGATGAACCCACAACAGGTCTTGATCCAATTACTGCAAAAGAAATTTTACATTTAATGGAAAATGTACAGCAAAAGTATGGAACTTCATCACTTATTATTACTCATGATGTTGATTGTGCCAGAGTAATTGCAGATAGAATGATTTTATTGATCGATGGAGTAAATTATGCAGAAGGTACTTTTAAAGAAATATCATCTGCTGATGATATAAAGATTCAAGAATTTTTTAAATAGAAGGTTATGAAAAAATCAAATACACAAAAACTCAATCTTGGCATATTTGTTATTATAAGTACAATTGTTTTAGTATTAGCACTTTATTTTATTGGAAATAAACAAAATCTTTTTGGCAAAACTTTTAGAATAAGTTCAGTTTTTAATAATGTTAATGGTTTACAATTGGGTAATAATGTGCGTTACTCAGGGATTAATGTAGGAACAGTTAAAAATATTGTTATGATAAATGATACTACTATTTGTGTTAATATGGTTATTGAAGATAAAATTCTAATACATTTAAAAAAGAATGCAGTGGCTACTATCGGTTCTGATGGTTTGGTAGGAAGTATGATTATTAATATTATTCCGGCCAGAGGTTTTTCAAGTCCGTTAATACCAGGTGATACAATTAAATCGTTTAGCAAGATTTCTACCAATGACATGCTTACCACTTTAAACACGACAAATGAGAATATTGCAATATTAATTGCCGATTTATTAAAAATCACAACCAATATTAGGGAAGGCAGAGGTACTCTAGGTATGTTAATTAATGATTCTGTTATGGCTTCAAATTTGAAGCAAACTATTTTATATTTAAAAAGAACCAGTATAAGTGCTTCAAAAACAATTAACGAATTAAATGGAATAATTTCATCTGTTAATTATGATGAAAGTTTAGCGGCTGTAATATTAAGTGATTCTATTTCAGCAAATAAAGTGAGATCGGTCATCACCAATTTAGAAAAATCAAGTATTGAAATTGATTCTGTAATTACCAATTTAAACGATGTGGTTTTAGATTTTAAAAATGGTGAAGGAATATTAAATTATATCGTAAATGATACTATACTTGTAAAAGATATTGATGAAACGATGAAGAACATTAAGGAAGGAAGCATTCTTTTAAATGAAGATTTAGAAGCTCTTAAGCATAGCTTTCTTTTAAGAGGGTATTTTAAAAAATTAGAAAAAGAAAAGCGCAAAGAAGAAAAAAGAAAGAAGTGAATCAATAAAACCAATTTTTGATGATGACAATCATGTTTTTTATTGATCTGCATCATTGTTTAGTATATTTATGATATCTAAATTTGTACCATTAAATATTAAAATGTTCATTGATTTCATTATCTTAATTAAATAACTCCAAAAAAATAGGTCTTTATTGTTGCAAAATGATTTAGATCATGGAGGGTTTGAGATGTTATTATATGATTGATTATAATTTTAGTATGATTTTAGCGATAAGATGATATGATAAGTTGTTTGAAAGTTATAGAAAACAAATTGATCTTTTCAGGAAACAGGAGGTTTCGGCTTCCTGTTTCTATTATCAATTGCAATGAAATATGAAAAAATATCTCTGTTGTAAAAAAATAGAGGTATGCATGAAGAGTTTAATAATATGGTTTAATCAGGTTAATTTTTGATATTAATACCATCAAGGTTATTTTAAAGTTAAACTATAATATTAACTTCTTCAAAAGGAAACAGGGAATTTAAAAACTTCCCTGTTTCTATTTAAATACACTTCTTTAATAATATCAATACCTTAAAGTATAATTTTAATTTGTAAGATTTTGAATATAATTGGTAATTTAATTTAGAATAACTATATTGAAATCAATACATTAACAATTTGTAATACCTTATAATATGGAAATTAACATTCAATTTGTAAAAATGCCAACTAGTGAACATATGGAAACATTTGTTCTAAAAGAATTAGAAAAACTAGATAAAAAATATGAAAGGATTATTAAAACTGATGTATTTTTTAAGCTTGAAAAAGATCCAAAAGGAAAAGGAAAAATTTGTGATATTCAATTAAGCCTACCAGGTCCTAGAATTTTTGCTTCTTCTAATAAAGAAAGTTTTGAAGCTGCTACAGATGAAACAATTCGTGATTTAAAAAAGCAACTTAAAAAGCGGAAAAGCGAAATGAAACCTCATATATAAGAGTTTAAGATGGCTGATTTGACAAAAAATGCTAGAGAAATTCTAAATGACCGTTATCTATTAAAAGATAATAAAGGCAATATTGTTGAAACAGCCAATCAACTTTTTAGGCGTGTTGCAAAATTTGTTGCAACGGCAGAAAGTAAAAATAAATCAACTTGGGAAAAGCAATTTTTTCAAGTAATGAATAATCTTGATTTTCTGCCCAATTCACCAACACTAATGAATGCAGGAATAATTAAAGGGCAATTAAGTGCATGCTTTGTATTACCCGTTAATGATAGTTTAGACAATATTTTTACTACGTTAAAAAATGCAGCAATAATTCATCAAAGTGGTGGTGGAACAGGGTTTAACTTCTCCAGGCTTAGGCCAAAAAATGATAGAGTTACATCTTCATATGGTACTTCTTCGGGACCAATTGCCTTTATAAAAATTTTTGATGTAGCCACAGAAAATGTAAAGCAAGGTGGAAAACGCAGAGGTGCTAATATGGGTATTCTAAATATTGAACATCCTGATATAGAGGATTTTATCACATCGAAATCCGATAAAAAACAACTTCAAAATTTTAATATTTCTGTAGGGGTAACTGATGACTTCATGGAAGCAGTTAAGAACAATCTAAATTGGAAACTTATCAATCAGAGAACACTTAAAGTTAAAAAACAACTAAAAGCAACCCTATTATGGCAACATATTACTGAAGAAGCTTGGAGAACAGGAGATCCCGGAGTACTTTTTTTAGACACTATTAATGATGACAATCCTACACCAAATTTGGGAAGAATTGAAAGCACCAATCCTTGTGGTGAAGTTCCGTTATTAGATTTTGAAAGTTGCAACCTTGGTTCAATAAATTTGTCTCATATGGTGACAAGTGATGAAAATGAAATCGAAATAAACTGGCATAAATTAGCCTCAACAATAAAGACAGCTATTCGCTTTTTAGATAATATCATAAGTGTCAATCACTATTTATTGCCTGAAACAAGATTGATTACCCAAAAAAATAGGAAAATTGGATTAGGCGTAATGGGTTGGGCAGAAATGCTTATCCAACTTGAAATTCCTTATGCATCAATAGAAGCTGTTGAACTAGGAAATAAAATAATGAAATTTATTAAAGAAAAAAGTTATGAGACATCAGCAAAATTGGCTGAAGAAAAAGGAGAGTTTCCTGAATGGAAGAATAGTAAACATTTTAATAACATACCTCTTCGAAATGCAACATGCAATAGTATTGCCCCAACAGGAACTATTTCTGTAATTGCTGATACTTCATATTCAATTGAACCTCTATTTGCATTGGCATATAAACGTGCAGGTATTCTTAATGGTAAAAATCAAACAGAAGTAAATAAACTACTCAAAAATAAAATGAAAACTCTTGGATTATGGAATGAAACTATAAAACAAACCATTTTTGAAACAGGGAGTATTAGAGAAATAGATACTATTCCCGACAGTATTAAAAAACTTTTTGAAACAAGTTTAGAAATAACATGGAAATATCATTTATTACATCAAAAGGCATTTCAAAGATATACTGATAATGCAGTATCAAAAACTATAAATTTACCTGAAAAAACTTCCGTTAAAGAAATAGCTAAAATTTATTGGACTGCTTGGGAATATAAACTTAAAGGAATTACAATTTATCGCTATGGAAGCAGAAATGAACAGGTGCTTCAAAAATGTAATTTCAATATTTTAAATAACTGTCAATAAGAGTTTTATGGATTTGAATAATTTACATTCGCTTCTCTTAATAATTCTATTACTACCTCATCATTAACTTGATTAAAGTCTCTGTAAAATTGCCCAACTGCACGAAAATCTCTTGGTATAAGCAAACAAATAGTTTCAGTAACGGATGATAATTCTTTTATTTTTTTTATTGCTGAAGGAGGTGCAACAGGTAATGCAACAATAATTTGTGAAGGCTGTTCTTGTTGAATAAGTTTAATGCTAGAAATTATTGTATTTCCAGTGGCAACACCATCATCTACAATAATAACTATTAGATCTTTAAGTTTTAAAGGTACTTTATTATCATAATACCATTTATAACGTTGTTTTAGTATTTCTCTAATACGTTCAGTTTCTTCTTCTATATATATTTTAGAAACATTAATAGCAGCATCACTTAAAATTCTGCTTTTTAAAGTTACAGCACCTATAGCATATTCTTTATGAGATGGATACCCTATTTTTTTAGATAGCACTATTTCTAAGGGTAAATTTAATTTTTTAGCAACAACATATCCTACAGGAACACCTCCTCTTGGAATTGCAACAATTACAGCATCTTTATTATTACTAAACTTTATTAATTTTTCAGCTAGTAAACTACCTGTATCTTCCCTATTTGTAAACATTGTAACACAATTTTTCTATATATTCAAGTATTTATCAAACCAATCACTAGTATGTTTAGCTACAATTTCTAGTTTTCCGGGTTCTGAAAATAAGTGTGAAGCCCCTTCAATAATTTTTAGTTCGCAAATTCCACTTATTTCTGCCTGAGCCTTTTTATTTAATTCAATAACCATATGATCGTTACCACCAACCAATAAAAGGGTAGGTATTTTTATTTTAAATAATGTTTTCATTGCAAGGTCAGGACGACCACCTCTTGATACTATGGCTTTAACTCTTTTGTCTAATTGAGCGGCTGCACTTAAAGCAGAAGCAGCACCTGTACTCGAACCAAAGTATCCTATTGGGAAATGCTTTGTCTCATCGTATTTACTAATCCACTTTGTTACTTTTAATAGTCGTTTTGTAAGAAGTTCAATATTAAACCGATTTTCGTAGGTTAAATCTTCTTGCTCTGTTAGTAAATCAAAAAGTAAACTAGAAAACCCTTGTTCAAATAATAAATGAGCAACATAATTATTTCTAGTGCTTAATCTGCTACTACCACTACCATGTGAAAATAATATAATTCCTTTACTATTATCTGCTAGCCTTAGATTTCCTTTTAAACTAAAAGAGTCTATATGAATTTCTATTTCTTTGTATGTATCAGTAGTATTCATGATTGTGTTTTTAGAATTTAAAACATGACATTATGATAAATCATAGATTTAAGATCTTTAGGTAGTTCAGTTCTAATATCTTCTAATTCACCTAAAGAGACGTATTTACGTAACATTATAAATGTTGTTAGGATATAATTTTCTGCAATATCGTCAGATTCAAAATCGTAAATGGATGTGTTTCCATTAAATTCTCTAACCAAATCAATAAATTCAGTCATATTTTTAATTTTTTTCTTTTTACCTGATGACCATCTGTTTACGTAAACTGCTTTTAAAAACATAGGAAATTGAGCAATTAATTGTAATGATTCTTCTATTGAAATTATTTCACGCAATCCATGTAAAATGGAAGACAGAATACGTCCGGCTTTATCGGTGTCACCATCAATATTTAATTTTTTTGTGTACTCTTTCAGAAAAGTATTTGCTTCTGATGCAAATTGATTAAAATTAAGTGCCATAATATTATATTTTTATGTTAAAACTCATAAATATTCCACTTTTTCTCGTCGGTTGTTTTTACAGCAATTAAATGTGGTGCTATAAATTTTGAATAAAAAAACGGTGGGGTTTTATCTTTTGACTTAATATAATTTCTGGCATTATCTAAAAGTTTTATAGTTTTCCCAGAAGTGTCAATAATATATTCTTTTAAAGTGTTAGAAACTACATTTTTACCCAATACTTTGTTAAAACCTACAATTTCCTTTTCAACGGTTATTACAACTGCATAGCCATCTTTAAAGTTTGAAGCATTTATATATTGAGGTGCTATAATTTCATTGCCATTTTTATCAATATATCCATAATGATATACCCCTTCAATTAATTTTCTAATTAAACACATTCCTTCACTAAATACTGGATATGTATCAGAAATAATTCCTGTTTCATATTTACAGCAAACCAGATCATCTCTAAAATCTATTACTTTTATACCTTTTCTATTAATAAATGCCCACTGATCACCTTTTTTAATAGCTGAAAATTCTTCATAAAATGGTGAAATATCATCAACATTTTCTATAATTTGTGCATATCCAAACGACTGCATAGCTAAGCAAATAATTAAAACTACTAGATTTTTCATAATATTATATATTTAATTTTCAAATAATATAAATATACTGATTGTTTGAATTTTATAGAATGATATTCATCAATAGAAACATTGATTATCATCATGTTTGGATATTAATGAGTTGTTTTAATCAATCTTAAACAACATCAGTTTTGTAATTGTTTTTTCATTTTTATATCTTCGTAAATAAGTAAAAAAAATATAAAATTAAGTTACAAACTTCCATAGCATATTTAAAAGGTGTTGGTCCAACAAGAGCTGAATTATTAGGCAAAGAATTGGGCATTTTTACTTATGCTGATCTGGCTAATTTTTTTCCGAACAGATATATTGATCGAACTCAATTTTTTAAAATAAATCAATTACAAACAAACAATTCAGAAGTCCAGATTATAGGTAGAATAACTTCATTAAAAACTGTTCAACAAAAACGAGGTAGCAGATTAGTAGCTACTTTTGCTGATGATACAGGTTCAATGGAACTAGTTTGGTTTCGTGGGGCAAAATGGATTAAAGATTCAATTAAATTGAATATTCCTTATGTGATTTTTGGACGAGTGAACAGTTATATAGGTTTTTTCAGTATGCCTCATCCTGAAATGGAATTGGTTAAAGAATACAAGAAAAGTTTGAGAACCGCCATGCAACCTGTTTACCCTTCTACAGAATTATTAGGAAACAGAGGTATTTCCAACAGGGTAATGCAAAAATTAATACAAACTTTATATGTAGAAATCAAAGGAGATTTTCAAGAAACTTTATCAGATATAATTATTGAACAATTGCAATTGCTGAGTAAAAGTGAAGCAATGTTTAATATTCATTTTCCTAAAAACCAACAATTGCTTACAAAAGCACGAAATAGATTAAAATTTGAAGAATTATTTTTTATACAATTACAATTAATTCGAAAAAAAATAATAAGGAAAAGTAAGATTAAAGGATACGCATTTGAAAAAATAGGTGATCATTTTAATGATTTCTATAATAATAATTTACCTTTTGATTTGACTAATGCTCAAAAAAACGTTTTAAAAGAAATTAGAAAAGATGTAGCTAATGCAGTACAAATGAATAGATTATTGCAAGGAGATGTAGGCTCTGGTAAAACCATAGTTGCTGTTTTAAGTATGCTGATAGCTTTAGATAATGGATTTCAAGCAGCATTTATAGCTCCTACAGAAATTTTAGCTACCCAACATTATAATGCAGTTAATGAACTATTGCATGATATGAAAATTTCTGTAAAATTATTGACTGGTTCTTCAAAAACTGCTATGAGAAAAGTTATCCATAAAACTTTAGAAAATGGAGAATTGCAAATATTGATAGGAACACATGCTTTGCTTGAAGATAAAGTAAAATTTAAAAATTTAGGATTAGTTATAATAGATGAGCAACATAGATTTGGGGTAGCACAACGAGCTAAAATGTGGATGAAAAATGTATTACCACCTCATGTTTTAGTGATGACGGCAACTCCAATACCCAGAACATTAGCTATGAGTGTTTATGGTGATTTAGATATTTCGGTTATTGATGAATTACCTCCAGGGAGAAAATCAATTAAAACATTGCATAGATATGATAAAAACAGATTGGGTGTTTTTAAGTTCATAAAAGATGAAATTACTAAAGGAAGGCAGGTTTATGTTGTTTATCCATTGATAAAAGAATCTGAAAAAATGGATTATAAAGACCTGATGGATGGTTATGAAAGTATCGTAAGAGAATTTCCTTTACCAAAATATCAAATAAGTATTGTTCATGGGAAAATGAAACCTGCAGATAAAGAATATGAAATGCAAAGGTTTATTAAAGGCGAAACACAAATAATGGTTGCAACTACAGTGATAGAAGTTGGGGTAGATGTACCAAATGCAAGTGTGATGATTGTTGAAAGTGCAGAGCGATTCGGACTTTCTCAATTACATCAATTAAGGGGAAGAGTGGGTAGAGGAGCTGATCAAAGTTATTGTATATTAATGTCGAGTTTTAAATTATCTGATAATGCCAAAATTCGTATAAATACTATGGTAAAAACCAGTGATGGTTTTGAAATTTCAGAAGTAGATTTAAAACTCCGTGGACCGGGAGATTTGATGGGAACACAACAAAGTGGTATTTTAAATTTAAAAATTGCTGATATTGTTAAAGATACTGCGATACTACAAAAAGCAAGGGAAATTGCCATAGAGACATTAAATAAAGATAATAATTTATCTCTACCTGAAAATAAAAATATTTTGTATACCTATCAAATGATTACAAAAAACAGAGCTATTTGGGCAAATATTAGCTAGAAATTTTCCTACAAAAAAAAAGAGTTAAGTGTTAAACTTAACTCCTGTTTTGAATAAAAATTAATTATTGTTTACTAATTACAGCTTTCTTTTTGACTATTTATAATTTCATTAAATTCATCCAATGAAATAAATTGAGGAACATAATCAACTCCACTAACAATTAATCTTCCAATATAACTTCTTAAATGATTTCTTGAACCACATTTTAATTTGTCATATGTATTTAAAATATCTGCTATATTTGTTCTACCTTCAAACTCATCTATGTCACTAATATCTAAATCTTCAATGATTGCTCCAACCGTTAAAGCATCAATCAATGATAAATCTGATAGAGTAGTAAGATCATTGTATAGACCTTGAAGCTCTTGATTATTAAAAACTCCTCTTTCTGAAGAAGCAGAATCATTTAAATTGTAGTTGTTTATTAGTGTTAACAGTTGATTCATATGCTGTTGTTCACTTCTTGCAATGTTATTAAAAATTGCTTCTCCATATTTATCAAAAGAATATAAATACACATCTCTTGCTAATTTTTCTTCTTCTCTTAAAAACAATAAATCGTCTTTTTCTTGTTGTGATAAAATATCTGTTTGGTTTTCATCTGTTGTGTCATCAGAGCAACTACTTGTTAATGTAAATACTATTATTAAAGTAAAAAATGCTAGTTTCTTCATAATTTTCTAAAAATTTATTTTTTATAAAAGTCCAAAAATCATACCCTTTTTCTGAAAATTTAGTAACATTTGTTGCTTAGAGGATTATTTAAACAAATATTGAATGTGATTTTATTCTAATAAGCCCTAAGTTTTACGATTAATTAGTTTGAATTAAATATTTTTTATAATAATTATTGATTCTTTATATTTGCTTTAATATTTAATAAATTAACTTCATGATAAAAAGGTACTTTTCTTTTCTTCTTTTTCTATTGTTTAGTTGTTTTTTATACGCTCAAAATGACACAATTGTATTATCAAATGGAGATATACTGGTAGGAGAGTTGAAAAAAATGGATAAAAGTGTTGTTACTTTTAAAACAAAATATAGTGATAAAGATTTTAAAATTAAATGGTATAAAGTAGTTGAAGTATATAGTGATAGAATTTTTATAATTTCAATGGCTAATGGCAATAGGCTAACTAGCACAATTCAAAGCAATAAAAACAAAAAGAGTAAAATTTATCTTGATTCTGGTGTCAATGCTGTAGAAGAAAATTTATTGGATATAATTTTTTTAGAACCTATTGGTAAAAATTTCTTTAGTAGACTAACAATTGATATAGATTTAGGAATAACAGTGACTAAAGCCAATAATTTAAAACAATTGACTTCAAATTTAAGCGCAACTTACTTGGCAAATAAATGGAGGTCTAATGGTCATTTTAAAACGGTTTTAAGTAGACAAGATGGTATTGCCGATGTAAATAGAATGGATGGAGAAATTAGCGCACAATATTTTTTACCCAATAACTGGTTTATACAAACCAGTGCGATATATTTATCCAATGATGAACAAAAACTAAATTTAAGATCAACTTATAAAGGGGGTATAGGATATTTTTTAATTAATAATAGCAATATGTATTTAGGTGCAAATGGAGGTTTAGCCTATACATCTGAAAATTTTACAGATGATACACCGTCTAAAAAAAGTTCTGAATTATATTTTGGTTTAGGTTTTAATAAATATGATATTGGAGACTTAAGTTTATTAACTTCTGCCGTTCTTTACCCAAGCCTTACGGAGAGTGGAAGATATAGAGCTGATTTTAATTTTGATATGAAATATGATTTACCATTAGATCTGTATATTAAGATGAGCTTGACTTATAATTATGATAATCAACCTGTTGAAGGAGCATCAGATTCAGGTTATGTATTTACGACTTCTTTTGGCTGGGAGTTTAATTAAAAAATTTAATTAGCTTTTTACTGTTTAAGTTGGATTAAAATATTATCAGTTTTTAAATCGGTAATCATTTTATCTTTTTCTCCTAAATATCTTCTACTACCTAAGTATCTTTTGGTATTGCTTTCATCATAATAATCAGATTCTGGATTTATAGAACTCAATCGCACCTGTTTAGAAGCGTGTATAAATTCGCCTTTTCCGTTTCCTAGCCAAATACCTACATGTGTAACTCTTTGCTTGGTACTGTCTGTTGATTTTTTACCAAAAAACATTAGATCTCCTTTTTCTAAATTGTCAAATTTTAAAGCAGGATCAATATCTTTACCTGCATTAATTTGTTGTGATGCGTCGCGTGGTATAATAAGTCCATTCATTAAATAAACTGTTTTTGTAAATCCACTACAATCCATTCCTTTGGTTGAGGTTCCTCCCCATAAATATGGTGATCCTAATAAATTTCGTGTGTATTTTTCAACCAATTTACCCGAAGGTTGTACATTTATAATCCAATTATTGTATAATTCAGCTTCATTATTTTTAATGAATCCTATTCGTTTGTCAGGATATTCTACTTTGTAGAATTTTTTTCCTCTGTTTAATAATTTTAATTGACCTCCTAATACAATATCTGATAAAATTGTAGAATTTTTATTCTCATCTTGGTAAACGTTACCAAATGTTTTGGTATATATTATTTTATTTGCTTTATCCCAATTTAAAAATTCATTTTCATCCATTAATTTTACGCCACCATGATCAACCCATGAGATGTATTTATCTGGAGTTTGGACTCTATAAAAACTACCTTTAATTTTTAAAACTTTTAATTCCATTCCCAATAACGCTTGTGTACCAAGTTCGGCCGAATGTTTTGGTTTTGATCTTATATTTGCAACCGAATTATTTACAACGGCAAATTTATACGCACCAACACTTGCATCGGGTAACAAAACAATACTATCAATAATTTGTTCTCCGGCATCAATTAGTTTTTGTTTTAATTCTTTTACAGCTTTTGCTTGATCAGATTCTCCTTTTAAAAGAATTGAATTTTGAATTGTAGATATTGTAATATTATAAACAGCAACTCTTTTATCAGGAGCATATTGTTTTTTAATACTGTCGTTTATACTAATAAACTTTTGGATATTTTTTTTATTTGTTTGGCAGGAAAATAGACTTATTATAACAATTGTTGAAAAGACTAAATTTATATAATTTTTCATAATAGACCTAACTGATTATTTTTAAATGCGAAGCTAAAAAAAAATGAATATATATTTGAATGAAATTATCAGATATTAATTCTTTTTATTAGTAAGCTATAAGCGTTCTTTTATCCATGTGTTTAAATCATAAAAATTTTGTGGAGCAACTCCATGTCCGACAGGATATTCCTGATATGAATTTTTAATTCCCAAGTTATTTAGAATTCCAGAAGTTTTTCTATCCCAATCTATAGGAATTACTTGGTCTACTGACCCGTGAGAAACAAAAAAATCGAGATTATCATAAGATTTTAATTCTAAATTTTCATTTAATAATTGTTTATTAATATATCCGCTTAAAGCGATAACATGTTGTACTTTTTTAGGATTATTTAAAGCAAAAGCAGTACTTAAAATAGTACCTTGACTAAATCCAAAGAGAAAAATATTGGTAGTGTTTACATTGTATTTTTGAATAATTTCATCAATAAATACATTTATTTTATATAGAGCTTCCTTTGCTTCCGGGATATCCGAAAATTTACTTGCGTCACTACTATCAAAATGAATAGTATACCAAGCGTAAGAGCCAAAGCCTAAGCTTAACGGAGCTTTAGCACTAATAATTAGTAACTCATCTGGTAATTCACTAGCAAAAGAAAATAAATCTTGTTCATTACTGCCATAACCGTGTAACATAATTAATAAAGGCGGTTTCTCAATGTTAATTTTTGGAAGCCTAATAAGATACTCTAAAGAAAGGTTTTTCATTTAATTTGATAAATTTTTTAAAAGTATAGAGATAAAAGTGAAAAGGTTACAAGAAAAAATAATGGTTTTATTTTTTATCTATTGATTATTAAGTAATTATCCTATATTTTTAAACCATTCTTGAAATTTATCACCTAGAATCGGTATTTTTTTCTCTTCACCTTGAATGGCACCAATAAGTGCTATTACCCATAGTGCAAAAACACCTAACCACAAAAGATTATCAATCCAACTTAAGTTAGAATAACGACTTATAAAGTTAATGATAAAGCTTAATAATATGATTCCTATAGACTGTCTAAGATGAAACGAGGCAAAAGAATTGTGTTTGTTTTGATTTAATATAAAGGCAATAATTAATCCTATAATATGAAAGTAACTGATTATTGCAATAGTTTTACCTTCTTTAACTGTACCTGTATCCATTTTGAGGAGTTTTAATTTAAAGTAAAATTACAAAAAAAAATTATCTTAAGATTATTTTGTTTTTTGCAATAACTCCATAAGCAAATCCTTTTAAATTCTTGCCTAAAAAAGATGAGTTTTTTGATTTTGACAAAATATTTTCTTCAGAAAAAGTATAAGTAGCATCAGGATTAAATAATGTTAATTCTGCTTTTTCTCCTTTTGCTATTTTTGTTGGAGCCAAACCAAATCTCTTTCGAGGATTTTCAGTTAAGCAAGTAATAGTTTTTTCTAAATCTAAAACTGTATTGATACTACCAAATAAACTTTCTAAACCAATAGTGCCATAAAAAGCATTTTCAAATTCAACCTTTTTATTCTCAATATCAATTGGGTTGTGATCACTAGAAATCATATCTATTGTGCCATCTTTTAATCCTTTAAGGATAGCTTTAGTGTCACTTGCAGATCGCAAAGGAGGATTAACTTTAAAATTGCTGTCAAAAGTACTCAATTCAGAATCAGTTAATATAATGTGATGTGCTGAAACACTACAAGTTACATCTAATCCCTTTTTCTTTGCTTCACGGATTAGTTTTACTGACTTTGAAGTGGTAATTGTAGGGATATGCAATTTTCCTCCAGTATATTCTAATAAAAATAAATCTCTTGAAATTTGTAATTCTTCTGCTAAATTTGGTATGGATTTTAAACCTAATCTGGTAGTATTTTCACTTTCGTTTACAAAACCTGTTGTTGCAATACTTTTATCTTTTGGAAAGCTTAATACTAAACCATTAAAATTTTGTGTGTAGAGTAGTGCTATTTTCATCAAATTAGCGTTACTGATTGATTTGTTGTAATCACCAAAAGCGATGGCTCCTGAGTTTTGCATATCATACATTTCAGACAACTCTTTACCTTGAGCTTTTTGGGTTAAATTGGCAATAGGATAGAGACTTACAGCTGAATCTATACTTTTACTTATCACAAATTCAACAGCTGATTTATTATCGATAACAGGGTTTGTATTTGGATTTAAAGCTATAGCTGTAAAACCACTTTTAGCAGCAACATTTAAACCATTTTTAATATTCTCTCTTTCTTCAAACCCTGGCTCTCCAAATGATACACTACTGTCAAACCAACCATTTGAAATATGTAAATTATCTAAAATAATTTCTTTGCAATTATTGGGTTTTGCAATTTTATTAGCAATTTTATTAATAATTCCGTTTTCAATTAAAACATCTTTTATTTGATTATGAAAACTAGAATTCGTATCTATAATTTTAGCAGATTTTAAAAGTATTTTCATGTGTTTAATATTTTATAATTACTTGTAAAATAATCTAATTAAAAGTTTGATAACATTTGTAACCACTCGTTATATTCATTCTCATTTCACTTGAAATATTTTAGTTTTTAAAAGTAATTATTTA
>JAUWLK010000040.1 GCA_030613745.1 Flavobacteriaceae bacterium
GATTTCCATCATAAGTAGTAGCTACTCGCATTATCATAGTATTCTCATTTAATTCATCAATTTTTGAACGGTATCCTCTATTTGCAGCATCTAATGGTTTGTTTTTTTCATCAACAAATTTAAATTGAAATTGATATGTACAATCTCCAGAATCAAAAAATGACCAATGAATTCTATTGGTACTAGTTTCACAATGTGCAGAACTGTTAACTGTAAATTTACCGGAGCCATTATTTGGAATAAAAACCCATTCACTTCCTTTAAAACAGGCAGAATCAGCTATATCAAATAAATTAGCCTTGTATAGCCCTTTATCACCAACAAATCTAATATTGGTAACTTCCCATGTTCCTTTTAATAATTTTTTACTTGGTTTAGTACTTGTACTCCCTGATTTAGTAGAAGAACAAGAAAAAACTAAAAATGCAAGCGCAATGAATAATACTTTTTTCATAATGTTTAGATTGGTTAAAGAATAAATCAAAATTAGTAAAAATAAAACTTAAATGTCGTGATTTTGGTAACATTCCTGTTTTATACTAATTAATTATATGCAGTACTTATTTTAATCAATTAATAATTTTCTGAAAATTTCTCTTCCATAACCATTTACAATAACTGTATCCTTTTTGAATTTAATTATTGCAAATGAAGTACTGTCTTTGGTATCCACCATTCCTCTGAACGTCAAATAATGAATTCCTTTATTTTTAACATAAGCACCAGCATGATTATGTCCATTAAAATACAATTTAACACAAGAATATTCTTCAATTAAAGTTAATAATTGTTCCCTATTCCAAATATTATGCACACTTACTGGGTATAGTGGAAAATGACAATAAAATGCAACATTTTCATTGTTTTTAGTAGCAGTATCAAGTTCGGTAGAAATCCATTTTAATTGAGTATTACTTACTGCTCCATTCCAATTTTGCACATAAGGTAAACTATCATTTTTTAGTAAATTGAATAAGGAATCGGTTTGTTGTTGTTTTATTGAATTTAAAGCACCATAAGTACTCAAATCATTTCCATCTAATACAATAAAACGCCAATTGTTTTCAGTAAAACTATAATAACGTTGTTTTAAATTTAGTTTATCAAATATTTTAACTTTCAATGAATCTATAACTTCAAAATCATGATTGCCTAAAACATGATATTTTTTTGAGTTTAGTTTGTTCCAAGTCGGAATAAGTGAATCAAAATTGCTAAAGCCTTGATCAATAAAGTCGCCTAAATGAATTGTATATGATAAATCTTCTTTGTTTAGAGTTTGTACAGCGTGCTTCAAGCGGCCTGGAGATTTTTTATAATATCTATTCCATTTGATTTCACAATCACAATACTGACAATCAGATATTATCCCAATTTCAAAATTTGAATATTCAAGAATTTCTTGTTTTTCTGATTTACAGCTTTGTACAAATAGAATTAAAATAATTGAATAAACAAGATTTTTCATTTTTGAATAAATTAATACTTTTCTAATACTAAACTTTTTCCAAAACCATAGCTATACCTTGTCCAACACCAATACACATAGTACAAAGCGCTTTTTCAGCATCTGAATTTTGTAATTGATAATATGCGCTGGTAACAATTCTTGCTCCACTCATACCCAAAGGATGACCTAGTGCAATGGCTCCTCCTAAAGGGTTGATTCTTGTGTCATCATCTTTTAACCCCAATTCACGTGTACAACCTAATGATTGTGCAGCGAAAGCTTCATTGAGTTCTATAATATCCATGTCGTCAAGAGTTAACCCTAATTTTGTCAACACTTTTTTAGTTGCAGGAACTGGTCCCATTCCCATGATTCGTGGAAGTACTCCGGCTGTTGCCATTCCCAATATTTTAACTCTTGGTTTTAAATTGTATTTTTTTACAGCTTTCGCGGAAGCGATAAGCAAAGCAGCAGCTCCATCATTTACTCCAGAAGCATTACCTGCAGTAATACTACCATTTTCACCTGTAATAGATCTTAGACTGCTTAATTTATCTAAAGATGTTAACCTAGGATGTTCATCTTTTGAGACTTCAATTGGATCTTTTTTGCGTTGTGGAACCATTACCGATATAATTTCTCTTGCATGAGAACCATTTTGTTGTGCTTTATGCGCTTTTTCCTGACTCCATTGTGCAAAAGCATCCTGATCTTCTCTACTGATATTGAAATCGGTAGCAATATTTTGAGCAGTTTGTATCATACCTTCGGTACCATACATTTTGTCCATTTTTGGGTTTTCAAAACGCCACCCGATAGAAGTATCATACATTTTGGCATTTCTTGAGAAAGCTGTTTCAGCCTTACCCATTACAAATGGAGCACGTGACATACTTTCTACTCCACCAGCTATCATCACATCAACTTCACCTGCTTTAATTGCTCTTGCTGCAATTCCTATGGCATCCATACCTGAGCCACAAAGTCTGTTTACTGTTGATGCAGGAATTGTTTCTGAAAAACCAGCAAGCAATGAAGACATTCTAGCAACATTTCTGTTGTCTTCTCCAGCCTGATTGGCACAACCCATATAAATATCATCAATTGCATTCCAATTCATATCTGGATTTCTATCCATTAAGGCTTTTAAAGGAATAGCAGCTAAATCATCTGTTCTCACAGAAGAAAGAGTACCTCCATAGCGACCAACCGGTGTTCTAATTGCATCACAAATATATACTTCATTCATTTTATTCTAATTAAAGGTTAATGTTTTTAAGATAATTGATCAATCTTTGGTTTAACTAGTTTTAATCCACGCAAAAGAGCTTCTGATAATCGATCTATATCTTTTTGTGTCAAGGTTGTGGAAAACATGCAAGCCAATGTATTAATCATAATAATATCCTCTTTGAGGAATAAATAGTCAAGAAGATCATTGATTATTTCTCTTGTTTCTTTATTTTGATATGCATCTCTATAAGTGTTTGGAGCATTCTCCTGAAAATGGAGCTTAAACATTGAACCTGCACCTGTTATGCAAACAGGAACATCAGCAATTTTTATAGATTCTTCGATTTGATTTCTGGCAGTCATTGCAAGAGTATTTAAATTTAATATAGCTTGCTCATCAAACATTTCCATAGCAATTCTACCAGCTGTCATAGATACAGGATTGGCAGAGAAAGTTCCGGAATGAGGATGTTTTAAAAATGTTGCACGAGGATTAAGCACTTCCATTATCTCAGCTTTTCCAGCCACGGCTCCAACAGGATACCCTCCTCCAATAATTTTACCCAAAGCCGTCAAGTCAGGTTTAACAGAATAGTTACATTGTGCACCTGCATAGGTAACACGATAAGAAACTACCTCATCAAAAACCATCAATGCATTATTCTTCCTTGTCCAATTATAGATTGCTTCAATAAATTCACTTGTAGCCGGAAAAAGACCTATCCGGTGAGGCACAGGATCTATCAATACGCATGCTATTTGATCGGCATTTTGTTCTAAAAGATTAATGGTTCTTTCAATGTCATTAAAAGGAAAGATTACTACATCATCCAATAATTTTTGAGGAGTACCCTGAACAACCGGAACAACATTTGGTTTATTGATATCTCCCCAATTGCTTGGATTTGACGTTTGACTTATTTCTGCATAATCATAAGTTCCGTGGTAAGCACCTTCAGCCTTGGCTATTTTAGGTTTTCCTGTATACGCTCTTGATGCTTTGATCATTGTCATTACTGCTTCTGTACCTGAATTCATAAAGCGAATTTTTTCAAATTCAGGAGATCGACCAATCAATAATTCTGCAAAAAGAACTTCCGCTTCCGAACCCATTGTATAGGCAGATCCTTTTTGTAATTGTTCAGTAACTGCACTTACAATGGCCGGATGTGAATGTCCATGAACTAATGAAGCCATATTGTTGGCAAAGTCCAGACGTTCTATACCATCAATATCTTTGATAAAACTACCATTTGCACTTGCCACATAATATGGGTGAGGCTTACGAAAAATTGTATTTCTACTAACACCACCAGTTAGGACATCAACTGCACGCTCATAAATAGCTTTGCTTGTTTCGCCATTTGAATTTTGATTTGAATTTTGTGAATTCATCTGATAATAATTTTAAGTTTATCTAAGATAAAACTCGCACAATAGTCATTCTTTTTTCTTAGAAAATGCAGATCATGCTCGTTTCATGATATTATAGATTTAAGCAATTGTTTTTTTATATTGATTAAGTTTTGCACCCGTTTGCTTTTGTAGATAGTCAAAATCTACATTAGGTCCCATTTCTCTCACAAATAACCCATCTTTATTAACATCGATTATGGCAAGATCGGTATATATACATTCTACAACTTGCTTTCCTGTAAGCGGAAATGTACATTCTTCAATTATTTTTGGATCACCCTTTTTGGTAACATGTTGTGTGATAACAAAAATTCTTTTCACTCCGGCAACCAAATCCATAGCTCCTCCTACTGCCGGAATTGCATTTTTCGCACCGGTTGACCAGTTTGCTAAATCTCCGTCTTTTGAAACTTGCATAGCTCCAAGAACACAAATATCAATATGTCCTCCACGAATCATGGTAAAACTATCAGCGTGATGAAAATAACTTGCTCCGGGTATGTATGTAATGCATTTCTTACCAGCATTAACCAATTCACGATCTTCTTTTCCTTTTTCAGGAACTTTTCCCATTCCAAGCAATCCGTTTTCGGTTTGATAGATAACTTCTCTGCCTTCCGGAACAAAGTCGGCTACCATTTCAGGAATACCAATTCCTAAATTAACATAAGAACCATCAGGAATGTCTAAGGCTACTTTTTGTGCCATTTCAGCACGATTCCAACCAATTTTTTTGTCTGTATTTATCATGGATATATAATTCCGTTTGCTACCAATTCAGATTCGTTAGCAGGATGATTAATTTCAATAACTTTCTTAACGTAAATTCCAGGAGTAACTACAATTTCCGGATCAATTTGCCCAGCACCAACAATTGATTTTGCCTGAACAATGGTAACGTTTGCCGCTGTGCACATAATGGGACCAAAATTTCTTGCAGTAGCGTGATAAAGTAAATTACCATACCTGTCTGCCGTTTCACATTTTACCAACGAAAAATCAGCTTTGATTCCATATTCTAAAACATATTCTACCCCGTCAAACATTCTGGATTCTTTTCCTTTAGCTAAAGGAGTATTTACAGATGCAGGAGTGTAAAAAGCAGGAATTCCAGCTCCACCAGCTCTTATTCTTTCTGCCAAAGTACCTTGAGGAACCAATTCTAGTTCAATCTCTCCTGCACTATATAATTCCGGGAAAACCGTAGAATTTGCTGTTCTTGGAAATGAACAGATCATTTTTTTAACCTGCTTATTTTCAATTAATGCAGCCAATCCAATATGACCGCTTCCCGTATTATTGCTTACAACAGTCAGGTTTTTTGCACCATGGTCAATCAAAGCATGAATGAGTTCAATCGGACTCCCGGCCTCACCAAAACCCCCAATCATAATGATTGCTCCATCATGTATTTCTGCTACTGCTTCAGCTAAGGAACGGACTTGTTTATTAATCATCTTTTGTATTTATTATTGGTTAATGTTAATATTTTGCCTTGTTTTTTACTCTATCCCTATGAATAAAATTGAGTAGAAAGCAAAGGAAAATTAAGATAATTTAATTATTACACGGTTGCCCTGTCAGATTTTTTGTTAACGCTACTGGTTGATTGCATGGATTCGGTAAATAATCCTGCTTCATCAAAAATTACCCGATCCTCGTATCCACTAAACCATATTGCTTCAGGATTTCTTCCTACAATTGTTATTAGTCCTTTGTTGGAAGCACCTGCAGCACCACGCAACAATTTAAAAATTACTACACCGTTTTCAGTTCCAGGTACTCCTGGTATTGGCTTATTGGTTACCGCAACCACTTCTGTTTTACCCAAATAATGTGTAATTGATAATCTAGCACTTGCCTCAACTCCAGATAATCCTTTTTGAGAATCATTTAATAAATTCCAGGCATCTTCTATGCTAAGATTAAAGGCTTTATGACCAATAATATCACGTCCGCAGAAAAAATAATGATTATTTACTCTGTTCCGCTTTAACTCACGTTGCATGATTCGAATCGCATCAGGATCATTATTAATACCTTTTATGAATGGAGCCTGATTTTCAATTGTAATATATTTTCGATCTGCCAGTTGTTTAACAGCTCGCTTAGTACTTTCTATCCAAACTAACCCACCTTCAGGGTTTTCGATATAATTTCCATTTTCATCCTTTTGTAAAAACTCATCAGGATGATTAAAGTGTACCATAATTCTTAATTGTACTTCAGGGTATGTAGCATTCCAATCATCTATCATGTTAAAAAAGGTAGAATCAAATCGATCTGGATAAAAAGCCAACTCTTTGGTTCCTATACGTATGCTGTCAATACCAGCATCTGCCAAAGCAGAAAACCATTCTGCTAAATTTTTATTTGAAAGAACCATTACATCACCCCCTGACATCAAAATTTCTCTTAATTTTTCGCGGTTTGTTTCAGGATGTCTTCCTCCATTTTCTTCTACAATTTTATTATGAGTTAGAATATAATCAACCAGTTCGGGGATTTTTACCAATCCCTTTGAGGCAACCGTACCATCTTCTCTAAGAATTTCTTTTTTTGCAATTAGCTCTTCTCTATAACAAAAGCGGCAATGTGCTGAACAGGTATTTGTTACATAAACCAACCCTAATTCGTATTTATGAATTAAACCTTCCAAAGGACTGTAAGTCATCTGATTACCAGGGTCTGGAGCACCTTCAAGGTCAAATGTTTCTTTAGGACTCGCTTTAACTAAGGTTTGTATGGCCTTACTATTTTTTGCAATTTGAAAATAATGATTGGTGATTTTTACGGGCATACGAGCTTCAACATCCTTCGCGGTGTTTTTGAGTAAGATAAGCTCTTGCAATTCTTCTTGCGAATAAAATCCTTGCATTTCTTCGGGTACCTTATTTTCAATAAACTTCTTGAGCCCCATTATAATCCCACGATTATATTTTCCATTTTCAA
Organism: Flavobacteriaceae bacterium; assembly: GCA_030613745.1. Taxonomy (GTDB): domain Bacteria; phylum Bacteroidota; class Bacteroidia; order Flavobacteriales; family Flavobacteriaceae; genus Lutimonas. Next base: position 7,052 of record JAUWLK010000040.1, read on the forward strand.
CTTTGTCTAAAAATGCCTGTGCTTTTTTTGTTGGTTGATATTTTTCTTGAGTTATCATATTAAATATTCTAATTGTTATAAGATTGGTATTAATTGTTGTTTGGCGTAATAATCCATAATATTTCGGCTTTATCACCACTTATATTTTTAAATAAGTGAGATTTATTTGAATTGAAATAAAATCCATCTCCTTCACTTAAATTGTATTTATTATTATCAATTAACACTTCAAAACTGCCTTTTAATACAAAACAGAATTCCTGACCAGGAAAATTACTGGTCATAATTCCTTTAGAATTAGAATTTTTACTGAATTGAATTAAATAGGGTTCTATTTGTTTTGACGGAAAGTGATATGATAATAAATAGGAACTGGTTCCATTTGCATTTTTCTTTGCAAATCTTCTTTCACTTGATCTTAACAAAGGATGTTGGACCTGACTTTCATTCTCACCAATTAATTCACCAACTGTGGTCTGCAGCGCTACAGCTACTTTTTTTAGTGTTACAATGGATGGAAAAGCTTTTCCTTTTTCAATTTGAGAAATTAAACTAGAGGTAACACCAATTTTAGTAGATAATTCTTTGATTAGAAAACCTAGACTCTCTCTTTTTTTCTTTATTCTTTTACCCATTTGATCCATAAAAGCAAATTGGTGTTATCGTTTAATTAAATTAAATAATACTTTACAAATTAAATACTATTTAATTATATAAACAATCTTTTTGTCATTTTATTGTCTTATTTGGCATAATGGATTTATCCGATAGTTAAAAATATTGATTCAAATTAAAATATATTAAAATAAAAGGTATTAAAGCTCAGGGCAAGCCCTGAACCCAATAATAGGAATCGACCCAAGGGTCGAGGTATTTAACCTAAATCCCGCTGAAAAAGCGGGATTAGTTCGACTAACTAAAAAATTGAAATAATTTTTTTAGAGTCTCACGAATAAATTGACATCTGTCATGAGAATTTATATTTAAATCAAATAAAAAAAACCATCCAAATTTTGATTTGGATGGTTTCTGTTTTATATAAAAATTCAACCTGTTTTGGTATAAAACTTTTTCTCTTAAAAAGATATTTCTTTAAAAATTTTATGCATCAATCTCTTTTTATCGTTGATTACTTCTTCAAGTGATATTGAAGTTTCTGTACGTTTAATTCCTGGTATCCTATCTAAACTAAATATAATATCCTTTGCATGCATCGTGTTTTTAGCACGAATTTTACAGAAAATTGAAAATTTTCCTGTTGTTAAATGTGCGACAGTTACTTCAGGTATATTTTTAACTTCTTCAATAACAGATTCAGTATCTGATGAGTTTTCTAGAAATAGTCCAACATAAGCAATAAAAGTATAATCCATTTTGTTATAATCAACACTTAGTGTTGATCCTTTTATCACTCCTTCATCTTCCATTTTTTTTACCCTAACATGTATTGTTCCTGCAGAAACTAATAAATTTTTTGCAATATCAGTGAATGGAGTTCTAGCATTTTCAATTAAAGTTTCTAAAATTTGATGATCCAGTTCGTCTAATTTGAATTTTGACATAATAGTAGTTTATTTAATATTTTACAAATATCATAAAAATATAGGAATTATTTATGTTTTTCTTTAAATAAAATTAAATTTTAATATATTATTTTTAATTAAATTCATTTTTAACCCAATCTTTCATATCCTTTTTATTAAAAAATACTAAATCTGAATCTAGAACTAATTTATTTGTACTATAATTTGATAAATTTTCAATTTTATCAATAGTTGGAATAAACTTTAATTCATTATTTATTAACTTTTCTTTAAAGACAATTCCAATATCTACCTTTTTATCCTTATAATTTACATTCTTAATAATAATATCTAAATAATATTTTTCATTATTTGGTATATTAAAATAATCCTTATAATTACTCATATCTTGTTTACTAGCAATAAAATATATTCCTTGAAATAAAGCATAGAATGTATATTCTCTGGATTTTTCACGTTCATAATCATTAAAATAATGACCTGATTCAATCAAAATTGTATTATGTCCCATTTTTTGAAAATTATCTCCTGTAGCTGTAGGATAAAATTCATCTGTATATCTGCCAATTTGATTAGGTATAAATTTTTTCATAAACTCAAACATTGCATTTATTACATACATTGTTTGCTTTCTCCCTTTAGTAATTAGTCTATCAATATCTTCAGAAGGTGCTAAAAATGAAATTGTTGCAGGTTTATTTTCTTTTCCAACACTAAATATAGTTCGCTGATCATGCATATTAAAACAAAAATCTGGTTTTACTTCATTTAATACACCTTGTAAAACATCAGTCTCAACAGCTTTTTTATCAATAACATCTCTATTTAAATCAATTTTCTGAGCATTTAACCTTGTATAAACTTCTGCACCATCAGGATTGAGCATCGGAACACAAACTATTGTACATTGATTTAATATTTGATTATTTATATAGGATAACTCCTGGGGATTTTCAAACAAATTAAATAAATCAAATAATGCTTTTGTTCCTGTACTTTCATTTCCATGCATTTGTGTCCATATCAATATTTTAATTTTTCCTTTTCCAATACTAACACTATAAATATCTTTTTTAAGAAATGATTTACCTATTTTTCTTATTTTAAAATTGGAATTTAAATTTTCAATCAATGGAATAATTTGCTGAAGAGTTATCCATCTACCAGATACCTTTTCTTGGCGGTTTGAACTATACCATTTTTTTAAAAAATTTATTTCAACAACTTTCATTTTACAAAAGTAAACAATCATTTAATTACAAATGTAAACACAATAATTTTATTTATTATTACAATTGTAAACTATTTTATTTTGTTTACTACTTTAATTATCATAATTTATAATTATTTAAATTTAATATGATTATATTATATTAATATTCTTATTATCTGTGTTTTAATAGATATTATGTAAAGTTTTAATTACATAAATTACAATTATTTATTCTTTTTTTATTATGCAAATTAATAATTATTCGTTACATTTGTAAACATAATTGCTATAACAATGATAAACAACACTGAGTTTGCTTTACGCTTAAAAAAGATCATGGATTTTTATCAATTATCGGCATCCGCTTTTGCTGATAAAATTAATGTTCAACGATCAAGTATTTCTCATTTACTTTCGGGAAGAAATAAACCAAGTCTAGATTTTGTTTTAAAAACAGTAAACGAATTTGATGAAGTCGAGTTGTATTGGATTTTAAATGGAAAAGGTGTTTTTCCAAAAGATAAAAACTCACCTCCTAGCCAAATATCTTCACAAACTAATCATCCTAAAAATATTAATATTCAAAAAAAGAAAATAAAACAAGATTTAACTGATGTAATATCTACATCTTCAAGTATTTCAAAAAGTATTGAAAGGATAGTGATTTTTTATAAGAATGGTACTTTTAAAGAGTATATAAAATAAATCCCCAAAGAAATAATCTTTGAGGATTTAAAATTGTCAGAAGAATAGTCTTATTTCAATGATTCTAAGCCTTCTTGAATTATTTTAATCATTCTATCTTTATTTGAATAATTCGATTCATTTTTCATTGATAAAACTTGTTGTAAAACTTGTTTTGCCATTTTATCAGCACCATATTGTTTATACTGCTTACCTGTTTTGACAAAAGCATTAACTAAATTTTGAGTTGCTTCTTCATTATCACTTGCAGCTACCCATTGAAACCCCTCTTTATAAATATTTTGTTTTGTTTTATCATCTGAAAAGAACATTCCAGCTATTAGATTATCTGCAACAAATGGCATTTGGGCTTCTGTTTTATCTAAAATAAACACAGGAATTAATGCATCTTTTAAACTTTCTTTTTCAGTTTTTTCTGTAATAGCATTTGCATAAGCCATTGCTGCATTTTTATCAACTTTATATAATGCTGATAATGCACTTACTTTAACCGACGTTGATTTACTTTGCAAAGCTTTATTGAAGAGAGATGCATACTCACTCTTTTCAAATAGATCTAATTTTGAAATGGCTTTGGCTTGTACCAAAGTTTTTTTATCTTCTATTGCTAGTTTTTCAATAATTTTGATAGCCCCTTTAGCATTTGATTTAGAAATATCAATTTTATCAATAGCTAAAATTCTTAACCCAAAGTATTTATCATTTAATGCTTTAATCAATGTTTTAAATGCAACATCATTACCTTGGTTTTTAGCTACACCCTCAATAGCTTCTCTTCTATCTTCATAATTTTTTCCGTGATTATATAAATAAATAAAATTTTCAAGGGTTTTATTATCTGTTTTTTCTGCTAATAACGTTCTGTTTGCATCTACATTAACCAATTTAGGTTTATTGGTATATTTAAATGTAAATGATTTTTCTTTTTCATCTACCCAAACATCATAACGCTTTGGTTTTTCATTTTCATAAACATCAATAGCTAATGGAAAATCAAAGTTGTTTTCTTCCTTTTGTTTTATTGCAACAGTCACTAAATTAGCAGCTTCACTATAGGTATATGTAAAGTTTAATTTTGGATGTCCGTTATTAAAATACCATTGGTTAAAAAACCAGTTTAAATCTTTTCCTGTAACCTTTTCAAAAGCCAAACGCAATTGATGTACTTCTCCTGTTCCAAATTTATTTTCGTTTAAATATACTTTTAAACCTTCTTTAAATGCCGCATTACCAATATAATTGCGTAGCATGTGTAAAATTGCTCCGCCTTTATTATAAGACACCCCATCAAACATATCTTCTCTGCTATTATAATGATAACGAACCAAATCTTTTAACTCATTTCCTCCAGCCAGGTAACCAACAATTTCATCGTGAAGGTGAGCATCTGCATGATCTTTTCCATATTTATATTCAAACCATAAATATTCACTATAATTTGCAAATGATTCATTCACAGTTAAGTTACTCCAACTCTCAGCTGTTACTAAATCACCAAACCAATGATGAAAAAGCTCATGTGCTATTGTACTTTCCCAAGAATTTTCGTCAACTAAATCTCCTGAAGTTTGATACGCCATTTCAGCGTGTATTACTGCTGTTGTATTCTCCATTGCACCACTAACATAATCTCTTGAAACAATTTGTGCATATTTTGGCCAAACATATTCTACACCTGTATAATCAGAAAAAAATTGAATCATTTCTGGTGTTAAACCAAAAATCCCTTTTGCATATTGCTCATATTCTTTTTCAACATAATAATCAACAGCAATATTTTTCCATTTATCTTTTACTATACTGTATTCTCCTATACCCATAAAAAATAAATATGGAGCATGTTTTTGGTCAAATTTCCAATAATCTGTTCTAGTCCCGTCATTATTTTTGATTTGTTTATTTAATAAACCATTAGACAATGTTGTGTATTTATTAGGGACTGTAATATAAATTTCTTGTGATGTTTTTTGATTGGGTGAATCAATTGTTGGAAACCAACAACTACTCGATTCAGTTTCTCCTTGAGTCCAAATTTGTGTAGGTTTATCTGGATCTGTTTCGTCAGGATCAATAAAATACAAACCTTTTGCATCAGTTATTGCCGCACTACCCTCTTGTTTTACCTCTTCTGGTCGTGCAGTATATTTAATATAAATAGTATATTTTTCACCTTTAGCATATATATTGGCTAACTTTATTTTTAATTTATTACCATCATATTCATATTTTAATTCTTTATTATCTCTAGAAACTTTATGAATTAACATCGATTTTGCATCTAAAGTTAATTCTTGCACATTATAAAAATGAGGTTCTGATGTTATCCAGGCCTCCCCATTTAATTGGCGTTTTGCAAAATCAAACTTTACTTTTAATTTGGTATGCACTAAATCATTAATTTTTTCATTCTCACCTCTATAAACAGGATTTATTTCATTCTTGTCTTGTGCATTAGCTAAAAAAAAACTAAAAACAAAAAAGAGAAGTAATACTCGTAATTTCATGTTCAAAAATTTTATAATATGTTAATAAAAAAGCAAATATACTTTTAGAGATTAATTAAACCGTTAAAAATTGGTTAAAAAAAAGCTGCTTTAAGAAACCTTAAAACAGCTAGTATTAAATATATTCAATAATGAATTAATTAAATCCTTCCAATAAATTTCCTAATTGTGAAAAAGCAGCATTATCTTTATCTAGGCTTTTCATATCTTTAATTACTTTCATAATCTTTTCAGGGTTCATATGATCACCTAATACTCTAGCCACTACAAACCCTTTGGTCTTGTCAGATGCAAATAATATAACTTCATCAATTGCTTCATCAGTACCTAAATACTTAATAACAAAATGAATTCCTTTATTTTTACCTCTCATCAATTCATTGAACTTCTTATTTTTAAGAATATTCTTTATTTTTTCATTTTCTACTGAATAGTCGGTTTTATTTGTATTATTAATTTTAAATGCCAAAACATTCAATTTTTTTAACGAATTTAAAGTTTCTTTTGATTCATTAGAAACATCATCTTTTAAACTAAATATACTTGCTGGAATATCAAAAGATATAAAATTATCATTGTTCTGTTTTTCTACGTAATATTCTTGTAAGCTTTGTCCACTATTACATGACGTAAATAATATAACTGTGATTAAAATATATACAATATTTAAAATTGATTTTTTCATGGAATTAAATTTGATATGTTAGCTTTTTTTATTTGCTTTATTTAAGTGCTCTCCTCCTGGTAAATTCATTTTTTCAGTAAGCTTTGATATTTGTTTTAAATCAATATTACCTGTTAAAGAAATTATTACAGCTTCACCTGTACCATTTTCAACATCTTTTACAAACATGAATAATTCTTTAACATAATCTTCACTTGCCCCTTCTTTAATATAAATTACTACATTGTTATCTCCATCTTTAACTCTCATCAATTCCTCTAAATTTGCTTTTGCAAGATATTTTTTTACTTCAGCAGCCATTTGAATAGCTACTTTAGCATCTTCAGTAGCAAAAACTTTTAAAGATTTTATATTTTTAATCAGATTTAAGTATTCATCATCAGATTCTGCTCCAATTTTGCTCATCAGCGAAAAAGCTTTTTGACTTACAATAACTGATGTTACTCCATCAAGATCTTCAAATTTATCGAATTGTGATTGCGCATAAGTAATAAATGGTATTACTACTAAAGCTATTGCTATTATTAACTTGTTAATTTTCATAATTTTTATTTTAAATGATTTTTATTTGTTTTTAAATATTTTATTTTGTGTATTTTCAAATGTTTGCAAATGAGCTATTGCACCACTACCTTTATTTAGGTTATATGAAATTAGCTCTAGAGCTTTTTGAGTTTCAATAAAGGCTAATTTTGCTTCTTCTTTTTCTGTTATATTTTTCTGATAAATTGAAAATGTACTTACAAATAATATGACCATTGCTGCAACCGATAACCACTTTAAACTTAATGAACTCTGTGGTAAAGAAATGGATTTAGTAGAGATATCAGATGAGCTGTTTGTATAATAATTAAACAATTTTTTATATTCAACTAAATGTAATGGGATATCATCTTTAGAAAAATAGTTCTTCAAAATTCTTTCTTCTTCCAAAGTGGTTTCTGCCTCCAGATATTTATTAATTAATTTTTCAATTTTGGCTAATTCCATAATTTTGTTGTTTTACAAATTTTTCACGTAATGTTTTCCTTGCTCTAGACAATGCTACTCTAATAGCTGTAGGTTCCATATTAAGTACTTTACCTATTTCATGATATTCATAATTCTCGATATCACGAAGTTGAATAATTATTCTTTGTTTTTCTGGTAATTCATCTATCATTTTCTTAATAATATCTGTACTATCACTAACTTCAACCTCTTTTTGTAAAGAT
>JAUWLK010000005.1 GCA_030613745.1 Flavobacteriaceae bacterium
AAAGAAGCTTTTAAAGCTGCTGAAATATTAGAAAAAGAAGGGATATCTGTAGAGATAATTGATTTACGCACTGTTAAACCAATGGATCATGAAGCAATTTTGACATCTGTTAAAAAAACCAATCGACTAGTTATATTAGAAGAAGCTTGGCCTTTTGCAAGTGTGGCTTCTGAAATTACTTATCAAGTACAAGAAAAAGCATTTGATTATTTAGATGCACCAATACAAAGAATTACTACTGCTGATACCCCAACACCATTTTCTCCTGTATTGTTAGAAGAATGGATGCCTAATGCCAACGATGTTGTAAAAGCAGTTAAAAAAGTAATGTACATTTAAAAGTTGATAGTTTATAGATTAAGGTAAACCATTGTATTTTACAATGGTTTTTTTAATGTGAAATTTTAAAGATAAAAGTAAAACAACGCAACAAAATTAATTAGACTGATTATAATTAAGTATATTTGAAGCCTGAAAACATAGATAATATCTAAATAATTTACTAGATATCAAATGATTGTTTTATATATGATGAATAATAATAACGCTAAAAAAAAATACCAAGATTACAAAATTGAAGATGGATTTTGTATCATGAAAATTCACAATAAAGATGAAATAAAACAAGAGATTTTAAGGGAAGTTGATAAAACATTTATACAATTACATTTTTGTATTCAAAATTCTGCCAAACTTATTTTTAATAAAGGTAATTATGTTTTAGATATTCCTAAGAATAAATCTTTTTTACTGTATAGTCCTCAGCAAGATTTACCAATTCATCTTGAATTAGCACCTAATTCAAAATTAATTACTTTATTAATTTCAATTGAAAAATTCCATACATTTTTTACAAGAGAAGCTGGGTTGATACACTTTTTAAATGATGAAAATAAGAATAAAAAATATTATAGTGATAAAGAATTAAATCCAAATGAAATTATTGTTTTGGATCAATTATTTCACTATGGTTTACACTCATCTTTAGAAAAATTATATACTAAAGGAAAGGTATATGAGCTATTAAGTTTGTATTTTCATAAATCTGATAATGAAGGAGCCCAAAACTGTCCGTTTTTAGAAGATGAAGCAAATGTTGAGAAAATTCAAACAGCAAAAAAAATATTAATTGATAATATGGTAGAGCCACCAACGTTAAATGAATTGGCTCATACTATAAATTTGCCTTTACAACATTTAAAAGATGGGTTTAAGCAAATATATGGCGAAACAGTTTTTGCTTATTTATTTAATTATAAAATGGAGTATGCCAGAAAATTATTGGCTTCAAAAAAATTTAATATTTCTGAAATTAGTTTTAAAATAGGATATAGTACACCAAGCCATTTTATAGCAGCATTTAAAAAGAAATATGGGTCAACACCTAAAAAATATATGAGTAGTATATAAATATTACTTTATATTTTATATCGAAATAATTTAAGATTAAAAAAAAGCACAATTGAATCAAAAATATTAAATTTGCGGTTCGCAAATATTCCTTTCAATTTTGAAAGGAATTTTTATTGTAATTTGTAAATGGATAAGAAACTATTATTTATAATCACAATTTTTTTTACCCTACTTAATTTAAATGCCCAAGTTAAAGTAAGTGGAGTTATTATTGATGAACAAAATGAACCTATTCCTTTTTCAAATGTAATTTTTAAAGGATCTACTAAAGGAACTATTTCTGATGAAAATGGTCATTTTTATTTGCAATCAAATAAAATATATACTGAGCTTGAAGTTTCATTTGTAGGTTTTGAAACTAAAATAATTCCACTAAAAAAGCAAAATTTTAATTTAAAAATAATACTTCTAGAGGACAGAGATGAATTAAAAGAAGTAATGATCTATTCTGGGAAAATAAAGAAAAAAGGAAATCCGGCGATAGCAATTTTAAAGAAGATTTGGGCAAAAAAGCATAAAAATGGTATTTATTTATACAATCAATATGAATATGATAAATATGAAAAACTCGAATTTGATTTAAATAATATTGATGAAAAATTTGAAAGTAAAAAGATATTTAAAGGTATGGAATTTGTATTTGAGCATGTAGATACATCTGCTATTACCGGTAAAGCATACTTGCCTATTTTTATCAATGAATCAATGTATAAAACATATGGTAGTAATCTTGTTCCTAAAAAGAAAATTGAAAAGCTAATAGCTAATAAAAACTCAGGATTTTCTGACAATCAGGGTCTTATATCTTTTGTTAAACAGCTTTATGTTGATTATGATATTTATAAAAATTATATAAAATTTTTTGATAAAAGCTTTGCAAGCCCATTATCAAAACTAGGTCCGGAAATATATAATTATGTTTTAACAGATAGTAGTTTTATTGATAATAAGTGGTGTTATAATATTTTGTTTTATCCTAGACGAAAAAATGAATTGACTTTTAAAGGTGATTTTTGGGTCAATGATACCACATTTTCTATCAAAGAAATTCAAATGTATGCTACTAAGAGTGCAAATATAAACTGGGTTAAAGAAATTTATATTGAACAAGAATTTAAAGTTTTAAATGATTCTGTTTTTTTATTAAAACGAGACCATTTTATGAGTGATTTTTCAATTAATAGAAAAGATAAGTCAAAAGGAGTTTATGGAAAAAGAACCACACTTTATAATAATCATGTGTTTAATGTAAAACGACCTGATGAATATTATAAAGCTGATGTTGCCCAAAATGAAAAAATATACCATAAATCAAATGATTATTGGTTACAAAATAGACAAGAAAAGTTAAGTAAAGATGAAGTAGGGATTTACAAAATGTTAGATACTTTACAAACTGTTAAACGCTTTAAAGAGTTGATAGATGTAGCAGAAATATTATCTTCTGGCTATTGGAATTTTACAAGAGGTTTTGATTATGGACCAATTTATTCAACTGTAGGCTTTAATGATTTAGAAGGTTTAAGATTGAGAATAGGAGGGAGAACATACTTTTCACAATCAGATAAATGGAGATTAAAAGGATTTCTAGCTTATGGGTTTGAGGATAAGAAATTTAAATATGGAATTGAAGGAAAATGGATGGTTGAACCGAGAAGGCGAATAATTTTATCAGTTGGTAACAGAAGAGATATTGAACAATTAGGTGTTAGTTTAACAACTGCAAATGATGTTTTAGATAGAAGTTTTGCAACTACTTCAATTTTTACTAGAGGAGACAATACAAAATTGTCTAATATTAATTTGACCAATGCTAAAGTTACACTAGAACCTGTAAAAAATTTACATTTCAGATTAAGTACTACCTATAAAACTATAAAATCAGCATCACCTGAATTGTTTAATATTGATTATATAGATGAGAATGGAAATATTCAATCAAATCTTAATCAAATAGATGTAAATTTTGCAGTACAATATACACCAAAACGGGTGCCTTGGGGTCTTGGTGTGGATAGGGGTGTTAGTAATTATGGAAGATTTCCAACATTCTTTTTTAGTTATACTAAAGGAATTAAAGGTATTATTGAAAGTGATTTTGATTATCACAAATTACAGTTTTTTTATCAACAACCTATACAAATTGGTTTTTTTGGTAGATTGACATCAACTTTTGAAATAGGTAAAACTATCAATACTGTTCCTTTGTCATTATTAAATATAGTACCCGGAAACCAAACCTATTTTACTTCCAGAAAAATATTTGATTTATTAGATTATTATGAGTTTGTAACTGATCAATATGCTTCTTTACATTTAGAACATAATTTTAATGGTAGAATTTTTTCTAAAATTCCATTTTTAAGAAAATTACAATGGAGAGAAATTATTGGTATAAGAGGTGTTATAGGTAGTATTTCAGATGAAAATATTGCAATTAATGCTTCGGATATTATTTATACAGCCCCTGAAACAGTTTATTGGGAATACCATGTTGGTATAGGAAATATTTTCAAACTCCTAAGAATTGATTTTGAATATAGAGGTAGTTATTTAGATGTACCTAATGCTACAAAATTTGCTGTTAAAGGAGGTATAGGGTTTTATTTTTAAAAATCAAAATACCAGTTAAACAAATCAGATTTTATACCAATTGTAAACCAGGTTGTATTGTCTTCTGTAACAACATTACCACTTTGACTTGGTGTAAAACTTCTATAAGTAAAACCACCAAAAAGTTGAAGATTAGAAACTGGATTTAACACATAACCAGCTTGAATATCTCCAATAAATATATCCGTTGTATTTCCTTGAGTGACATCATTACCAATGTCGGAAAATCTATTGTCATATGACCTGTAGATATCTCCACCATATGAAACATTCGAGCCTTCAAAATCAAATCCTTTTTTGCCAATAATAAGTTTAGCATTTGCAAACCACCTGTTTTTTGAATAACGAGCAATACCAATAGTTTCCCAAAAATTTGCTCCCCATAAATGTGATATAGGCTGGTTATAGTGACCTGAATTTAATTCAATAGTACCATGTGAAAAAGTATATGGTCTTGCCCAGTTAAATTCACCTTGTAGCATTAAATTGTCTATTTTAAAAGCATTGTAGTATTTTGCACCTATCTGTAGTGCAAACTTATTACCCCAATATCCATTACCACCAAAAACTTCACTAACTGTCAATTCATCTATTAAAAACTGGTTGTAAAATGAAATATTATCGTTTAATCGATATTTGGTGTTTAAACCAATTTGTACGTTTCCGCTATGATCTCCACCATTTGAAAATTCAACAGCCCTGAAAAAAATTATCGGATTAAAAAAAGAAATATCAAATCCATCATAACTTTCTTCATTTGTAATTACGGCTTCGAACAGTCCAATATTTAATTTCTTAGTTACATTCCAGCTTAAATGGTGCATGGCAACATATTTTCTAAAATTTGTTCCATCATCTGAAGAAATACTTCTAATATCATCCATCCACATCCATAAATTAGTGTATTTAATTTTCCAAAATTGTGTACTAATCTTGAAGAAAGGGTAAGGAGAGGCAACATCTGATAAGAAAAAAGAGCGGTAACCATCACCAATAAAATTTTTACCATTACCAAATTGAAAATTAAAAAACTCATTGGGTGTATAACTTAAATAAGCTTCTGCTACAGGATAATCAAACCCTCCTTCATCTAAACCTTTGGCTTTTCCTCTACCAATGACAATAGCATTTGCTCCAATTATTGGGCTTATTCTTTTGTTTTCATTATTCACATATTCGGCAAACCTTCCTTGGCTTTCATAAAATGAAGTGGAGAAACTAAATTTTTTACCTAATGCTCCTTGAATTTGTAAACCACGTGTGTTATTATAAGTAAAATCAACATCTGAATTGTCTTTTCCAAGCTGAAGATCCCAAACTAAATTTGTAGTAAACCAGTAATTTTTTCCTCTGACTAAAAATAGGTGTTCATTAAATAATTTTCTACCGGCCCAGGTTTTTTTATCTTTGAGGATAGCATTTCTTTTTTCTTCAAGATTAACATATGGTCTTACTTCATTATAAAGAAAAGGCTTTGATGCAGTATGTGTATTTTCATCTTTATTCAAAAAATAAATCATTTCATCATATTGTTGATGTGTAAAAGGAATGTTCAATTCACTTTGAAATTCTGGGAAAAGGGAAGATTTTCTATAATCAAGAGTGTCTTGAATATTTACATATTGTATTGTCGTTGTCGGATCTACTTCTGTTTTTTTAGCTGTAACAATTGGAAGAGTTGATTTCGGACTTTGATAAGTGATTTCTTCTGATTTTGAATCTAAAGGAATAGATATTGGTACAATATAACGCATGTCAATTGGTCGGCCGTTATATGTTGCTGGTTGGATGTTAGGTAAATTTTGAAATATACGTTTTACTTCTTCTTCAAGTTCATTATACATTGCATTTACATATAACACTTCAAATTCACCTTTTTTACTTACGATGAAAACAACTTTAACTGTACCTTTATAATTATCTTTATTTACTATTTCAGGCACTTGAAATTCCTGAATTATATCCAATTTTAATTTGGTATTAAAACAAGATTCTAAATTTTGAATATTTTCATTTTCACAACCTAAATAAATTGGTGGTTTTTCAATTTGTGCAGTAATCGTTAAGAAAACAAAGAGAAAAGGTATAAGTAAAAGTAATTTTTTCATATAAAATTTATTCAATTTTCATTGGAATTTATATCGTTTGTATAATACTATAAACGATACAAATCTAATTTATTTTGTTTACTAGGTCGTTTTTTAGTTCATATTTTTCATTGCTTTCTGGGCAAACGGCAATATCATTTTTGTCAAAATGTAAGCGATGACCAAATTCACTAATCCAACCTATTTGCTTCGATGGGTTACCAACTACTAAAGCATAAGGTTTTATTTCTTTAACTACAACTGCTCCAGCTCCAATAAAAGCAAATTCACCAATGTCATTTCCGCAAACTATGGTAGCATTTGCACCAATACTTACTCCTTTTTTTACAGTAGTCTTCATGTATTCGTCTTTACGATTTACTGCACTTCTAGGGTTAATAACATTTGTAAATACCATTGAAGGACCTAAAAATACATCGTCTTCACAAATAACTCCTGTATAAATTGAAACATTGTTTTGAACTTTTACATTATTGCCTAAAATAACTTGAGGTGAAACAACTACATTTTGACCAATATTGCACTTTTTTCCAATTTTACAGTTAGACATAATATGACTAAAATGCCAAATCTTTGTTCCATCACCTATGTTGCAATTATCATCAATAACAGCAGTTTCGTGAGCGAAGTAATTATTTTTGTCCATGTTATAAATTTAATATAAATAATTTTACACTTCCGTTGGATGCCAAGTAGTTTTTACTTCTTGCATTTTTTCAATAAAATATGGCGATTCACTATTTTCACTTGCCCAATCTGTTTTTTTGTAAAAAATTGTTCTTTTTACATTGAGACTTGCCAATTCACTAATCAATTTCAAATCTTCTTCATTTTTCCCACAGTATAATATTGCGTTTACATCCATGTGAGAAGCCAAATGATTTAATAATTCATTTTTCTTTCCTGTAAGGATATTAACAACACCACCAGGAACATCAGAAGAGTTTAAAACTTCTGCAAAAGAAATTGCAGTTAAAGGTTTGCTTTCGCTAGCCAAAACAATTACTGTATTACCACCAACTATGGCTGGTGCTATTACTGAAACTAAGCCTAATAAACTTTGTTTTTCGGGAGCAATTATACTCACTACGCCAACAGGTTCAACATTTGAAAAATTAAAATGAGAACTTGATACCGGATTTACAGTACTAAAAAATTGTTGGTATTTATCACTCCATCCTGCATAATAAACCAACCGATCAATAGCAGATTCTACTTCTTTTTTAGCGTTATTTTTAGTTTCTCCTTGTAAAGTTAATTCAGCAATAAACTGTTCTTTTCTACCTTCAAGCATTTCTGCAATGCGATATAAAATTTGTCCTTTGTTTAAAGCCGTGGTATTTGCCCAAGGGTTTTGTGCTTTTCGAGCAATAACAACAGCATTTCTAAAATCCTTACGAGAAGCCAAACACATATTTGCAATTAATTTTCCATTATTGTTTATTGTATAGTATCTTCCTGATTCTGTTCTAGGAAACTTGCCACCAATATATAATTTATATGTTTTATTTATATCTATTCTGCTCATGGTTTTTTATAATATAAGTTTAAAGTTCAATGATTATTCAAATTTTACATAAGGTTTTAAGCCGTGTAGTCCGCCCTCTCTACCAAATCCACTTTCTTTATATCCGCCAAAAGGTGAAGTAGCATCAAACTTATTAAAAGTGTTTCCCCAAATTACACCTGCATTTAATTTTTGAGTTAAATAAAACATTTTTGAGCCTTTTTCAGTCCAAACTCCAGCGGATAAACCATAAGGAGTATTGTTTGCTTTTTCAATAACTTCATCAATGGTTCTAAAAGTTTGAACAGCTAAAACGGGACCAAATATTTCTTCTTGAACGATACGATGTGATTGTGAAACATTTAAGAATAAAGTAGGAGCACACCAATTTCCTTTTTTAGGCAAAATGCATTCTGGCTGATAAATTTCACCACCTTCATTTAAGCCAATTTTAATATAATTTTCAATAATTTGTAATTGTTTTTTTGAATTGATTGCACCTATATCTGTATTTTTATCTAGAGGATCACCAATCATTAAGGTTTCCATCCTGCTTTTTAATTTCTGGATAACTGTATCAGCAACAGATTCTTGTACAAATAATCTTGATCCAGCACAACATACATGACCTTGATTAAAAAATATAGCATCAATAATACCTTCAACTGCCTGATCAATAGCAGCATCTTCAAAAATAATATTAGCACCTTTACCACCTAATTCTAAGGTTAATTTTTTATTGGTGCCAGCAGTTACTTTTTGAATATATTTTCCAACCCCTGTCGAACCTGTGAATGCAATTTTATTTACATCAGGGTGATTTACAATTTCAGCACCAGTTTTGCCAGCACCTGTAACAATATTAATTACACCTTTTGGTATACCACTTTCGTGGATGATTTCGGCTAGTTTTAAAGCAGTTAAAGATGTAGTTTCTGCAGGTTTTAAAACAACAGTATTACCTGTGGCTAATGCTGGAGCAAGTTTCCATGCAGCCATTAATAATGGAAAATTCCAAGGTATAATTTGACCTACAACTCCTAATGGTTTTGGATTTCTGTTAGGAAAAGCATAAGTTAATTTATCTGCCCATCCTGCATAATAAAAAAAGTGATTTGCCGCTAACGGAATATCAATGTCTCTTGATTCTCTAATTGGTTTTCCTCCATCTAAACTTTCAATTACAGCAAACTCACGAGCACGTTCTTGAATTAATCGAGCAATTCTAAAAATATACTTACCACGTTCTTTTCCTGTTAAAGTTGACCAACTTTTAAAAGCTTTTCGCGCAGCTTTAACAGCTTTGTCAATATCTTCTGTCGTAGCTTCAGCAATACTAGCAATCTTTTTATTATCGGACGGATTGATGGTGTCAAAATATTTACCTTTTACAGGTTTAGTAAACTTACCATCAATGTACAATTCATATTGTTTTTTAACTTGTATATGATCTGTACTTTCAGGGGCTTCATCATAAGTCCACGAAGCTTTGAATATATCTTTATTAATATTTTTTTTCATAATTAATCTTTTGAAAAGTAATTGATAGATTGATAAATACCAGTTTCAGATTTCACCAATTGCATTAAAATATCATTAGCCAAACTGCTAGCTCCAAATCGAAAATAGTTTTTATTCATCCATTTTTCACCTAAAACTTCATTAAGCATAACCAGATATTGTAAAGCAATTTTTGAGGTTGAAATGCCACCTGCAGGCTTCATGCCAATCATTTTCCCTGTTTTTAAGTAAAATTCTTTGATTGCATTTAACATAACGTAAGTAACTTGCATTGTAGCAGCAGGTTGTATTTTCCCTGTTGAGGTTTTAATAAAATCTGCTCCAGCATACATTGCTATTTCACTAGCTTTTCTAACATTATCAAGTGTGTCTAACTCACCAGTTTCTAAAATAACTTTTAAATGTGCTTTGCCACAAGCTTCTTTAATTGTAGCAATTTCATCAAAAATATATTGGTAATTACCTATAAGAAATTCACCGCGAGAAATTACCATATCAATTTCATCAGCACCTTGGTCTACAGCAAATTTTGTATCACTTAGTTTTGCTTCAATATTTGATTGACCACTAGGAAATGCTGTTGCTACTGATGCTACCTGAATGGTACTACCCTGCAATGCTTTTTTAGCTACACCTACTTGTGACGGATAAACACATATTGCTGCAACGGTAGGAATATTTTTTAATGTATCATGCGGATGCATAGCCTTGTAACAAAGTTGTTGCACTTTTCCTTTGGTGTCTTTTCCTTCAAGAGTTGTTAAATCAATCATACTTAAAGCAAGTTTTAGGCCTTCAACTTTAGAAGTTTTTTTAATGCTTCGAGTGCAAAATCGTTTAACACGTTCATTTACACCAACTTTATCGTAAGTTGGTAAACTATTTAAATTTGGAATCATTTACTTTAATTAGGTTTCCAAATTTACAAAAAAAGGATAAAGTAGAAAGAAAAAAGTGAAAAGTTAAAAGCTAGAGAATAGAATTTTTTTCCATCCTCTAGCTTTTAGTTTAAATTAGGCATTAGAATTTTATTATAAGAGTTAAAACTATTCTAAGTATAATGAAATAGGTAAAGTATATTTTACTCCAACATTTCTGTCTCTTTGTTTGCCAGGCTCCATTTTTGGTAATTTGCTAACAGCTTTAATGGCTTCTTTTTCTAATCTTTTATGTGTGGCTCTAGCCTTAATGTTTATAATATCACCATTTTTATCAATTTCAAATTGTACATCAATTCTTTGCTTGCCAGATAAATTAATATCGATATTCTTATTGAATTTTTTAGCAACAAACTTTTTAATTTTTTCATTAAAACAATTTTTAAATTCTTTTTCAGATTTTCCTTTGCATCCTGGGTATCTCGGTGCTTGTTCTACTAAAATAAAAGGAACAGGCTCATCTTTTGGAGAATCATCAATTACAGGAATACTAGCAAAAATTGAATCAAAATCAATAAGAGATGGGGGTTCTTTTGTAATAAAACTTTTTTGAGGTGATTTGTCATTAGTTTCATCGATAATAAAATCAGTTAATAATTCGGGTAATTTCTTTTTTATTTTATCTTTTGGAGATTCTGTTTTTTCAATTTCAATTGGAGGAAAAACAAAAACAGGAGGTTCATCTAATGAAACTGTTTTGTTTGGTAGGTTAAAAACAGTTTTAGAGAATTTTAATTCAAGAGCACTGTAAACTAAAATTAGTGCTAAGATAATTCCTAATTGTAAAAATAAATTAGAGTTTGAATTTAGTTGATTTTTACGAATTGGTTTTTTCTTTGAATTATTCATACATTATAGTTTTAATTGTTAAAACTATATTAAAGGCAATAAGTATACCAAAAAAAATCCCAACACCTAATTAATGATTGGATTTTTTCAATATCAACTAAAGCTAATTTTGAACTATCAAAGTAATAGGTAAAGTATAAGAAACACCGACAGGTCTTGATCTTTGTTTACCTGGAGTCATTTTTGGTAGTAATTGAACAACTCTAATTCCTTCTTTTTCTAATCTTTTGTGAGGACCACGAGCTCTTACATTAGTGATTTCTCCTGTTTTACTAATTTTAAACTGTACATAAACTTTTTTCTTGCCTGGGCTTAAACCTAAATCTTGAGCTAAGCCGGTATTGAAATGCTTACTTACATGTTTTGTAATTTTTTCTACCATACATTTCTTTTTTTCAGCTTTGGTTCCTTTACAACCAGGAAAAATCGGAGGGACTTCAATAATAGCGAAAGGAACATCTTTTTCAACAAGTTCTTCTTCTACAATTTCTTCAATTTCTTCCATTTTTAATTCAACAAATTCTGATTCATCTGTTTCTGTAGTTTCTAAAACTGTTTCAATAATTTCTTCTTCGTCAGCTACAATTTCAATTTTTTCAGGTGCAGGTGGAGGCGGAGGTGGAGGTTTTACCTCTTGTATTCTTTCAGTAATTGGAATGTCTTCAATCTCTTCACTTTGAACGTTATAAGTATTGAGTTCACTAACATATCTATCAACTGTTTTCCATTCAATCGCAATATAAACTAAGAGTAAAGAAAGTGCTAAACCTAGTTGAAAAAATATTTTACTATTCGGTAAAAGTCTAGCTTTTTGGTGTTTCTTTACTAACATAACTAAAGAATTTATTATGAATAGTCTAAATTACTACTTTTGAGATATAAAAATTATGATTTTTATCACTTAAAAATTTTGTAAATTTTGATCAAATTTTTTATAATAAGTATATTAAAAAAACCGATCCGTCTGCTGACGAATCGGTTTTTTTTAGTTTTTAAAAGAAAGGATTTATTTATTCAACAACTAATGTAATAGGTAATGTGTATTTTACACCAACAGCTCTTCCGCGTTGTCTACCTGGGGACATTTTAGGCAATAATGAAACAACTCTAATTGCTTCCTTTTCTAAACGTTTATGTGGTCCTCTAGCTCTAACATCAACTATATTACCAGTTTTATCAATTTTAAACTGTACATAAACTCTTTTTTTACCTGGACTAAGTCCTAAATCACCCGCTAAGCCTGTATTGTATTTTTTACCAACATGTTTGGTAATCTTCTCAACCATACATTTCTTTTTTTGAGCATTGGTTCCTTTACATCCTGGATAAACTGGTACCTCTTCAATTATTGCAAAAGGAACATCATCTAACATTTCTTCTTCTTCTACTACTTCAATAATTTCTTCAACTTCTACGGCTTCAGACTCATCGGTTTCAGTTGATTCAAGAACTGTTTCTTCAATATCTTCTTCATCTTCTACAATTTCAATTTTTTCAGGAGCAGGAGGTGGAGGTGGTGGAGGTTTTACCTCTTGAATTCTCTCGGTTATTGGAATATCAATTTCTTCTTCTGCTTCGGTACTTGCAAATCCTAAATCTGCTACAGTACGATCAAAAGTTTTCCACTCAATACCAATATAAATTACTAATAAAGCAAGTACTAAACCAAGTAACATGAATTGTTTGTTATGATTATCTAGATTTGCTTTTGGGTTTTTTTTATGCTCCATATCTCTTAAAATTTTACATTTGCTAAAATAATGAATAAATTATGACAAAAACAATTTTTTTTTAAATTGTATTAAACCATCTGATAAACCTATTAAATAATAGGGTTGCTAATATAATTCCAACTGTATTAGCTATTATATCATAAAAATCAGCAGTTCGATAATTAGTTATTCCACCTTGTAAAGCTTCAAGAATGATGCCATATAGTATAAGTATTATAATTGTGACAATTTTAAAAAGAGGTTTTTTAATCTTTTCTTGAAGTGCAAAATACCATATACTGCTCAAAACAAAATAAGCCAGTGTATGTAAATATTTATCACCTGATTTAATATTTAAACCAAGATTTATCTTTGGAACTATGCTTAAACTCAATATGGCTATAACTAATGTTACAATTATAGCAAATATTAAAGCATTATGCTCCAATAATTTTTTTATACGCCGCAACATCTAATAGGTTATCAATTTGAGAATCATCTATTAATTTAATTTTAATCATCCAACCATCACCATATGGGTCTGTATTTACTTTTTCTGGTGCATCTTCAAGATCTTCATTAAATTCAATTATTTCACCAGTTAGTGGCATAAATAAATCGGAAACTGTTTTTACTGCTTCAACACTTCCAAAAACTTCATCTTGGTCAATTGTTTCATCTACTGTGTCAATATCAACATAAACGATATCACCAAGTTCATTTTGAGCAAAATCAGTAATTCCAACAGTTGCAATGCCATTTTCAATTTTGATCCATTCGTGATCTTTAGTGTATTTTAAATCTTCTGGAATATTCATTTAATTAAAATTTTAAGTTAATTACCTATTATATATCTAATACTAATCCCTCCATTTATTGATGTACGTGGATAAGTAGTTGAGATTGCAAATTTAGAATTATTATAATCAAAGTAAAAGGATGCAAGTAAATTTTTATTTAAAGAATAATCTGCCAAAAATTTAAAAGATATTAAATTTTGTCCACCTGTTATTTGATTGTTATTTATATCATCAGTAATACCATAGGCACGAATTACTGTTAAATTATCTCGAATACCCAGGTCTGCCTTTAAGTTGATATCTCCCTGAAAAGTAGTTGACTTTTCTCCAGTTTTAAATTTCATTTTTATATTTTTAAAACGATATCCTAAGCCTAGAACAATTTCATTTCCTTTTGTTTCTGTAATTGTATTGTTATTGAAATTTAAGTTTAAAGATTTGTCTTTATTATAAGCAGCACGCAGTGAAAAGGAATTTTTCATTTTTAAATCTACTTTTAATAAAGGAGAAAATTCTTCAATTAAATTTACACCATTATATAATTTTTTTGGATTGAAGTTACCTGCAATATCTCTATTGCTATCCCCGTAAGGGTCATTAGCATCATATTTCAAATTATTAGTAAAAGAAAGGATAGTGTATATTGATCGATAACTGTGTTCTAAAGTTAAACTTCTAAAGTTATTTTTAATTATTGGTATTGACATTAGTCCTTTATAAGTAATTCTCCAATTAGGGATTGGTGTATTTCTATATGCATTTAGTTCTATAGAATTAGCATTTTTGCCTGAATAAGCTGATAAAAATGCTGGAAGCACTACATCTTGGTTGGTCTCTCCAAATCCATCAATATCGCCACCAGTTTTATTTGCTAGTCTTTGAGCAATTATAGCTCTATTATCTTTAAACTGTTGAAAAAGATTATCTTCATCATCAAAAGATGCGCCAAGCATAAAATATGAAATACTAAAGTTACCTATTTCACTTACAGGTGTTTCATTAAATAAATTATTTACTATATCTAATTGTTGTGTTAAACTCTTTGTATATGTTCTGTTAGCAAAAAGTTCTATATCTAAATTACGTGTTGGTTTAATATTTAAAGAATAATCTAATTTATCATAATGAGATTTACTATAATTTTTTGAATAATAATTTTCATTTATATCTCTTGATAATAACCAACC
Organism: Flavobacteriaceae bacterium; assembly: GCA_030613745.1. Taxonomy (GTDB): domain Bacteria; phylum Bacteroidota; class Bacteroidia; order Flavobacteriales; family Flavobacteriaceae; genus Lutimonas. The sequence goes on from JAUWLK010000005.1 coordinate 14,649, forward strand.
ATTTTTTAATGCTTTGTCTAATATGTTTGCTTGACTTCCAAAAACAAACCCAAATGAAGGAGCTAATCCTCCTGAATAATTATTGCGACCTAAAAATCCTGTTTCCGGAATATATCCAGGTAAAAATGTACCATTATTTTCAGTATAAGATATACGTATATTTTTAACAGAAGTTAATATGTCAATACCAACTTGTCCTATTTTTTGACCTGTTGAAAGGCTTTTTTTAGATTTAATTACAGCTTTAGTCTTAGGGTCTTCTTTAGCGTTTACGATTTTACGTTTAGTAAATAATTTGTCAATTCCTATAGATTTGTATAACCTATCCATACTCATATCTGCTGAAAAAGTGTGGGTATTGGCATTTTGAATGGTATTACCAATGGTGTTTATGTTTGAAATTGAAGGAGCTTGCCAGTCAAAATCAGCAGTATAATTATAAGTTCCTGTAATAAAATTCAAGATAGGAAATTTATCAAATGGAATTTTATAAGTTCCGTTGAAGGTTTGGTGGTATTGTTCAGGTCTTCCTATTCGAAATAGATTATCATAAAGTTGAATATTATTATCACCATCAAATTCATCATAAACGTAATTATTTAAAGCTCTAAATGTGAATTGAAATGATTTGGTAATATTATAAGTCAAGTTGTAATCCCAGTTGAACATATAGTTTCTTTGGGTTAATGTTGGTAATTGAGGTAGTCCTTCAACTAAAGAACGGGATAATTGTTCGTTGTAATTTCTAATAATATTAGAATTAATCGACATGGATGTAGGCAATAAATTGATATTAAAATCTTTAATAAATTTTAAATATTCTTTGTTACTTACTAAACCCCATTTTTTAAAAGGTTCAATCATTATTGGTTTAAAACTGTAATTATAATTTGCAGAAGCCCTTAATTTTTGGTCGATAAATTTTTGAACATTATAATCTCTATGATAAATTTCATTATAAAGATAAGAAACAGATAAATTTTCAACATCGTAAAAATGTGATTTTCTATTGTGCTCTGTTTTGTTTTTTCTAACATTGATCAAGTTTAGGCTTTTGCGCTTTGTATAATCTCTCGCTACATCACTATTAGTATTTCCATCATCAAATAAAACATCTTGAAATTGAGGATCAAATTTCGGATCTCTAAACTCTTCTGAATAGCTAAAGTTTATAGGAATACTTAAATTCACTTTTTTTGGTAATAATTGTCCAATATTAATATTGGAAATAACACCGTATTGTTTTAATTCATCTTGACTTCTTTCATTAACACCTTGATCTAAAGAACCAAAACCAATTGTATGCATACTTCCTGAAACAGAAACATCTGCAAAATCAGCAAAATTCGCATCAGCATTAACAATTGCAGCCCAACTACCTTTATTGTCAAAATCAGAAACTCTTAATTCATTATACCACAATTCCATACTTTTTGGTGAAAACGAAATATTTTTAACACCCAACATTATTGTACGGATATTTGATAAATTAGGATTACCTTTAATTCTAATACGGTATTCAACTGGTTCTCCACCTAATGGTTTTGGAAATAATTCACTTACAGTTGCACCTTGATTCAATCTTTCTAATTTTAATTTACCAAAATCTTCAATTTTTGCGTTTATATTATTTTCTTCAGGCCAAATTTCTTCAGGTGCCTGAGACCCAAAAGCTGTAATTTTTAAAGGCATTTCAATTTGATAATAATTATCATCTGTATCACTTCCCAGTCTAATAATGGCTAACAAATCATCATCTTTCACCTCAATACTACTTAGTACACTTTCAACATGTAAAAACATTTTTAAAAAGCTAAACATTCTAATATCAAATACGGTGTTTTTGAATACAGCTCTAGTATCGCCAGGTTGTAAATCAGTTACTTTAACTGATAGAGATTGTTCATTTTGTTGTTGAATAGTTGTGCTACCCTGTAAGCGTTCTCGTTTTATACCTGGTGGTAATACATAAGGTATAGGAGACCTATCTTCATTTTCTTCAATATTTACTACACCAACTTCAAAATTTTGATTTTCAGTTTGGGTTAAATCTTGGGGCGGGTCAATAGTATCATCTAATGTTTTGGTATATCTTCTCCAATCACCACGTACCAACTGAAGTTCTCCGAAACGTAAAACAACGGGAATTTTAAATTTAGTTAAAAACATTCGCATAAAACGAATTGAAGTAAAACCAGACATATCGTTAATGATATTATTAGGATCTTCAGGGACTGTTATTGGAATTCTAAATTGATACCATGTCGTTGTTTGAGTACTATTATTTGGTAAAGTATTTGTTGTTATTCTTTTATCAACTATAAAGTTTTGACCAACAATTAAATCCTGTTTGTTTAGTGAAACTTTATATTGATAATAACTTTCAACCGCACTCATTGTTTGGTCTTTATTAATATCTTCAATATCAGGATAGGAAGTTGATGAAGTTGGATAACTTTCAGTTGAATTATTTACTGTTGGTGAATTTCCTTCTGTAAGATTAAAATCTTTATATCTCGTTAAAATTGAAGCATCTTCATTGTCATAATCAGAACCTCTAAAAAAGTGATAATTATCTGCTGAGGGATCTAATCCAAAATTTGATCCATATTTAGTGGTTTCACCTGTATCATTAATACCATCTAAACCTAAATCTTGATTTATTCTATCCTCATCACTTTCGGTAAATGAATAAAGTAAGGATTGGTTTTTAGGAATAGAAGACCATGGTGTTATTTCAACATTACTTCCTGGAATTTGAATACCATCTTCAGGAAGTCCATTTTCAAACATTTTCCTATCATCTTTTAAAATATCTTCTGAAATACTACCTAAATTAAAATAAAGTTCACCTTTAAAATCATTGTCAGTAGGAGGTATGATAGGACCTCCTTCTTCTGGTTTTATAGAATAATTTTCGTAAGGATCCATTAACCAAAATTGAATATATTCAATGTTTGCTTGTTGAAAATTAGTTGTAGTTAAAGATCTCATTATTCCACCCCATCTTTCTTCAGGGTTATTATATTTTCCTTCGTTATTAAAACTATCATCATAATTATAAGTACCTCTTTCAGCTGGATAATAAGCTAAATCAAATGCACGTATGATATTTGATTGTGTAATATCTAGATCTACTTCTGGAAATAATTCATTATAATCTACTTGTCTTACTTCAGCTCTTGATAGTTCTTCACTATCAATATTTGATGGTTTAAGTGTAGACCCGTAAAATAACCTATCAATATTATACCATGCAAACTTTGATCTTTTTGCACCTGTTTTTAATTCATCTGGTAATCCTGCAGATATATTACCGTTATTAAAATCTAAATCACCACTTTGCCCTTGAGGTGTACTTGCAAGAAACCATTGTTTTGGAGCTTTAATGTCAAGAGGAATTTGAGCACCTTCAAAATCATCAATATATGATGTGGCTGCTCCTTCAAGATCTATACCTTTTGGAGTACCAGGTAAAAGGTAGGCAAGTTCTGATCTAACAGAAAGATAAGAATTTGCATCTGTATCAATATTGGGTAATTTATTTACCCATTTAGTTAATAATGGTACTTCAGTTCTGTAGTTTAGATAAGCGCCAAAAATTGTGTTATTGACAGGTTCTGATCCGAATTGGGCTTTTTGTGTTAGAGGTTTTTCGTTTAAATTGATGATATTACCTCCAATAGCTAATTTGTCTGAAAAAACATGTAATACATCAACACCCATATATCTGGTGCTTTGTTGATTAAAGCCAATATTATTTTCAACAGAAACTTGTATTGGTGTATCAGATGCTAATAATGTTGGATTGATAATTTGAACATTTCCTATATTGTAATCTACAACATAATCAATACCTTCAATTAATTCTCTACCTCCTGTAGTTACTTTAACGGATCCTCTGGGAACATTAAAAGCTCCTAATGGAATTCCGTTAGTACCTTCAGATTTAAAATAACCTTTTATAAAATATTTATCTTTTTGTTGAAAATCATTTTGTGCCTCAGATTGAGTCCTGTTATACAATTCATTAAAAACATAAATATCATCTTCAGGTAGTAAAAGATTATCTAAATCTTCACCAAAAGGCTCTATTGTAGGGAAAATTATATATCCTTTTTGAGGGTTAATAGTGATGCCTTCTACATAATCGAAAAAACCATCCCCTTCAGGCAATATATTTTGATTTTGATCAAGTCTGTCTAACCTTAATAAATTTAAAATGGTTTTATCTTTAACATCATCAGTTTGTGCATTTTGAAGTATATTTACTGGCTCACCTGTCTGGTCATCTTGGTAAAGTAATTCAAGACGAAAACCTTCTTTTTGTAATTGAAATGCACCTGGGATATTATAAATGTTTTTCATCATTAAATCCCACATAGGAATATTGGTATTTATAATTTCACTTCGCAATAATTTCACCACTAAATTATCAGGAGCGATCACGCCATCGTTAGTCAGCTCACCTACTCTGTAAACATTTGTTCCATCTGTATATTCATAAGCAACAGCTAAAACATCACTTTCTGCTAACCTACGATTTAATGTTATAAACCCTAATTGGGCATTTAAAGTGAAATCAATTCCTTGGGTTAATTTTATGGCATTTTCTAAAATAGTATAATCTCTACCTTGGGCCATATTATACGGTAAAAGTGCTTGACTTACACTAGAAATTTTACGTATAGGACCATCAAGGGTTAATAAATTATTCAAATTATTAGCATCATTAGAAGGGTCTTGAGTTCCGGGATTAGGAATTACGTTTGCCGGACCAATATTATTTGGATTATTTTCTCCTAGATCGGCTAAGGCAACAATATTTCTTGTACCTTCAGTTGTAACATTTCTATTGGTAATCCATATTTCAACTCGAGTAATATTTATTGTACTGTTTATTAAAGGGAAATTATCTAAAGCATTATTGTAATTGTCCCTGAAGTTTTGAGCTATAAAAAAATGCCTGTCAGTATCGTAATAGCTTACTTTAAAATCAAATTCATTAATAGATGAACCACCTTGGGCTGCAACCGATCTGGTTTGGGAACGTTGTTGAGAAAAAATTCCTGTTACTGTAGTTTTACCAAATTGTAATTCAGTCTTAACACCAAATAAATTTTGAGCACCAGTTACCAATGAATTTCTAATAGGCATAGATACATTACCAACTTCAATTTTACGAATAATATCGTCTTCAGTAGGGGTATATTCAATTTTGACTAAATTTTGAAAATTAAAAGTTGACTGTGTATCAAAATTTGCTGTAACTTTTAATCTATTACCAATTTTAGCATTTAAACTGGCACTTATTTCCTGGTCAAAATCAAAAGTTGTACTTTGACGATTTCTTTCAGATAATTGTGGGTTTTCAACCTTTTGAAATATCAAACCCATTTTAATAAGAATGGATCCTTGTGGATTTACTTCAATAGTATTTCCTCCAAAAATACTTTCAAAAAAATTAGAATTCACATAGTAAGTTGGTAGTAAGTTTTTTTGTGCTTCAGTACTATTTTTAGTTCTACCACTTATTGCATTAAGTTTTGTTTTTGAATATTCAAGCATATCACGTTGCAAACGATATTCTTTATATTCTTCAGGAGTCATATAAGTAGGGTGTTTTATGTAATAATCACCTATTTTTTCATATAAAATATAATTATTTGTTTGAGGATCATAAATAACTTCAAGATTTGAATTGTTATTTAAATAGAGCCTTCCAATTTGTGAATTATTGAATGAATATGGTAAAGGTTGAATAGTGTCGTTTGAAACAGAAGTACTTGATAAACTAGATGTTACTTGATTTTTTGATGAATTTATTTGAGCTGAAACTACAGTTGTACAGAATATAAGTACAACTAATATAATGGAGAGATTATATTTATAATGTTTCTTTCTTACCAAATTTTACAAGTTTTTAAGTGCTTTTTTAATTAGTTCTTCTAAATTTATTTCAGGAGAATCTTGTAAAATAACTTGTATGATTTTTTCTACTTTTTTTCTTGCAAATCCTAACACTTCTAAAGCAGATAACGCTTCATTTTTAATAGTATTGTTAGATGTTGATAAATCTTGAGAAATATCATAAGTTTTTATAATTTTATCTTTTAAATCAACAATAACCCTTTGTGCTGTTTTAATTCCGATTCCTTTAATAGATCTAATTTTTTCAACATCTTCAGAAGCGATTGCATGTTGTATTTCTGTTGAATCCATTGAAGATAACATGTTAATAGCTGTACTAGGTCCAACACCCGAAACTGAGATCAATAATTTAAAAATTTCTCGTTCAGTTTTGTCGTAAAAACCATAAAGTATATGTGCATCATCACGAATGGATAAATGCGTAAATAATTTTATGTTTTCTTTATCTGGAATATTTGAAAATGTTTGTAAAGAGATATGAATATAATATCCAATTCCATTACATTCAACCACAGCAAAATTTGGATTTTTTTCTACTAACTTACCTTTAACGTGCGTAATCATAATACATACTTATATAACTAGCCAAATGTAATGATTAATTATTTAAAAAGCATGAATTTTCATTATCCTGATTTTGTAAAGAAGGATAATGAAAATTCATTTAAAATTATTAAAATGAATGCTTAAATTTGTCTAATACAGTTGGCTTTAAAAATAACAAGATTTAGATAGAATTATTTTTTCGCTTTTTCTTGAGCATCTACAACAGCCACACTAGTCATATTAACTATTTCATCAACACTTGCTTTTAATTGCAGTAAATGAACCGATTTTTTAAGTCCCATAATTAGAGGGCCTACAGAATCAATTTTATTAAGTTCTTTTAATAATTTATAACTGATGTTTGCTGCTTCTAAATTTGGAAAAATTAAACCATTAACTTTTTTTCCTTCTATTTTTGAGAAAGGAAATTTTTCTGAACGCATTTTACAATTTAGTGCAAAATCAACTTGTAACTCACCATCAATAACTATATCGGGATGAGATTCATGAATAAGAGAAACCGCTTCATGAATTTTTTTAGCCGAAAAGGATTTTGATGATCCAAAATTAGAATGAGAAACAAAAGCCAAAATTGGTTTTATACCAAATATTTTCATGGTAGAATTTGTTAATCTGGCAATTTCTGTTAATTCCTCAGCATTAGGATTAATGTTTAATGCGGTATCTGATAAAAATAAAGGACCTCGTTTGGTTAGCATTAAATTTGTAGCTGAAATTTTTTGAATACCTTTTTGTTTACCAATTAATTCTATTATTGGTTTTGCTACTATTGGATAACTTCTGGAATAGCCTGTAATCAGAGCATCTGCTTGATTACTATTTACCATCATTGAAGCAAAATAATTGCGATCACCCATTCTTTTCTTAGCTTCAAGTAATGATATTCCTTTTCGTTGTTTTTGTTCCCAATAAGTTTCAGCAAATTTATTTCGTCGTTTATCTTCAGCTTTTGATTTCGGATCAATTATTGGTACTTTAGCATCAAAAAGTATTTCTTTCATCAATCGTGAAATAGTTACCTTATTTCCTAATAATATAGGCTTGGCAATTCCTTCTTCATATACAATTTGTGCAGCTTTTAAAACGTTTAAATGATCGGCTTCAGCAAAAATTACTTTTTTAGGGTTTGATTTTGCACGATTTGTAATTGAACGCATTAATTTGTTTCCCGTACCTAATCTATCTTCTAGTTCTTCTTTATAAGCATCCCAATCTGTAATTGGTTTTTTTGCAACTCCAGAGTCCATTGCAGCTTTAGCAACTGCAGGAGGAATTTCATAAATCAATCGTACATCAAAAGGTTTAGGAATAATATAATCTTTACCGAAATGGATATTTTTTTCATGGTAAGTTATATTAACCTGCTCAGGTACATTTTCTTTTGCTAAATTAGCTAGAGCTAGTACAGCAGCCATCTTCATTTCTTCATTTATTTTTGTAGCTCGAACATCTAGAGCACCTCTAAAAATAAACGGAAATCCCAATACATTATTTACTTGATTTGGATGGTCTGACCTACCAGTTGCCATGATAATATCTTTTCTTGTTTTGATTGCTAGATTGTAAGCAATTTCAGGATCTGGATTAGCCATTGCAAATACAATTGGATTTTTTGCCATGGATTTTATCATTTCAGGACTAACCACATTTCCTTTTGATAGGCCGATTAAAACATCGGCGTTTATCATAGCTTCTTCTAAGGTATGAAGATTTCTTTCAGTTGCAAATTCAGCCTTTTGTGAAGTAAGATTTTTTCTGTCTTTTCTAATAACACCTTTGCTGTCACACATTACAATGTTCTCATCTTTAACACCTAGTTTTTTGTATAGTCTGGTACATGAAACGGCAGCTGCTCCAGCTCCGCTGATAACAATTTTAATTTTTGATGCTTTTTTTTTGGCTATTTCTAAAGCATTTTTTAAAGCTGCAGTTGAAATTATTGCGGTACCGTGCTGATCATCATGCATTACAGGAATGTCTAATTCCTCTATTAATCTACGTTCAATTTCAAATGCTTCAGGAGCTTTGATATCCTCTAAATTAATTCCACCAAAAGTAGGTGAAATGGCTTTTACAGTTTCTACAAATTTATCAATATCATTGGTGTCAACTTCAATATCAAATACATCAATATCTGCAAAAATTTTAAAAAGTAAAGCTTTCCCTTCCATAACAGGTTTGGAAGCAGATGGGCCAATATCTCCCAAGCCTAAAACGGCTGTTCCGTTAGATATTACAGCTACTAAATTGCTTTTTGCAGTGTATTTATAAACATCGTCTTCATTTTTTGCTATTTCCAAACATGGAACTGCCACACCTGGAGAGTAAGCTAATGATAAATCACGTTGGGTACTGTGTTTTTTTGTTGGAAGAATTTGAATTTTTCCAGGAATTGGATACTCGTGATAATCAAGAGCATCACTTTTTTTTAGTTTTGCACACATTATATTTTATGTATAAAATTAGCTTACAAAGTTAGTTTTTTTGTATCGCTAAAAACTAATAAAAGTCATCTTTTTAAGAAACTAATGTTACGATGTAATCCTGTAAATTTGGTGCGCTTTACAGCAGATTTTTTAAATATTTTTTTAAATGCATCATCGGTAATTTCTTCCCAATCTTTTTTAGTCATACTCAATAAATCAGGATGAGGTTGAAAACCTGTTTCGTTGTGGGGAAATGAAAAACGATTCCAAGGGCAAACATCTTGACAAATATCACAACCAAACATCCAATCATCAAACTTATTTTTCATATAATTTGGTAATTCATTTCTGAGTTCAATGGTGAAATAGGAAATACATTTACTCCCATCAATAGTATTATTTGGTAAAATAGCTTCGGTAGGGCATGAGTCAACGCATTTTGTGCAATCTCCGCAGTGGTCAGTTTTAAATTCAGTATCGTATAGCAATTCGATATCTAAAATTAATTCTGCTAAAAAATAAAAAGAACCTTTTTGTTTTGTTATTAATAAAGAGTGTTTGCCAATCCAACCCAAACCAGATTTTTTTGCCCAAGCACGTTCTAAAATTGGTGCAGAATCTGTGAAAACTCTTGCGTCAACTTTTCCTATATTTTCTTGAATAAAATTTAAAAGCTCATAAAGCTTGCGTTTAATAATATGATGATAATCTTCACCATAAGCATATTTAGAAATTTTATAAGTGTCTTTATTTTGAATTTCTTTAGGGAAATAATTGTATTGTAAAGAAATCACTGATTTTGCTCCTGCTACTAATTTTGTTGGATCCAATCTTTTATCAAAATGGTTTTCCATGTATTGCATTTTACCATGAAAACCATTTTT
>JAUWLK010000009.1 GCA_030613745.1 Flavobacteriaceae bacterium
TAATAAATACCAAATACTAAAACCGATTAAAAAAACAATACCAAAATAGCTTAAAATTTTTAGATAAATTGAAGGATGATATTCTTTTGGAGTATGTTTCCCTGTAATTAAAATAAAATTGGCTATTGCATAAAATGGAGCTGTTAAAAATGAAAGAATAGTTGCAATTTTTATAAAAGTGATCATACTAGTTTTGAAATAACTTAGAATAATTATTGTGCCAATTGCCAGTGAAATTATCCAAACTAGATAATATGTTTTATTTTTTTTACCAGTTAGTAGCTCACTACTTCTAGCCATAGCTCTGGGTGAAGCATCTAGCGTAGTAAGAGTAGTGCTAAACATTGTTGTAAATCCTGCAATAGCAATAAAAATAGCTGCTCCTTTACCTAGGTTAGTTGTATATAAATTCATTAATTGCTTGGCAAAACTATTGGCATTACTACTTATTTCTTCACCTGAATTAAACATAACCAAAGCACCCAATGACATAAAACATATTCCAATAAATATAGTTACAACATAACCAATATTAAAATCAAACAATGCTAGTTTGGTATTAAAATTTTTATCTTTAATTTTTTCAATTGTCCAAAGTGAATGCCATGTAGAAATATCTAATGGTGCCGGCATCCAACCTAAAAATGCAATTAAAAATGATATTTCTAAAGTGCCTTTAGGTAAAATTTGGGTGAAGTTATAAGAAGTATCATTTTTAAAAATAGCTACAAATACAGCAATAATTGAACTTATTGCTAAGGTTACTATAATAATTTTCATTAAATTATCTAATAGTTTATATTTTCCTAATAGTAAAATAGAAAAACTAATTGCCGTTATAATAATACTCCATATTGTTAGATCTGAAGTTATACCAAATAGATTAGCTGCTAATCCAGCAGTTACTATTGTTACAGCTGCTTGAATTGTAAACATTGTTAAAAAAGTGAGTAAAAAATAGATGATTAAAACCCATCTGCCTAATTTTTTGTACCCATCAATTAAACTTTCACCTGTTGCTGTTGCATATCTCGGGCCATATTGAAAAAAAGGATATTTAAACAAATTAACAATGATAAGTGCCCATAATAAACCAAAACCAAAATCAGCACCTGCTCTGGTTGATTGTACTAAATGTGATACTCCAATTGCCGCTCCTGCAAATAATAATCCAGGACCTAATGATTTTATAAACTTGGAATTTTATTATTCATATATAAATTTGAAATTATATATTTAAATCACAAATGTAATTATTTATTTGTAATAATTTCAGCAAGTAATTTTTTGGCTCTTAGTAGTTTAACCTTGATATTGTTCATGGGTTCATTAAGGTTTTCGGAAATTTCCTTATAACTTAATTCTTGAAAATATCGTAAATTTATTACTTCTTGGTAGTGAGGCTTTAATTGTTTGATGTATGCTTTTAATTGGGCTAGGTTTTGTTGTTGTATAAGTTGATCAGCTGGAGAAGGATCATCATCAATAATTCTATGAATCTCTCTATGGTTTTTATTGTATGAAATAGTTTCTGTTTTTTTCTTTCTTAAATGGTCAATATAAATATTATTTGAAATGGTATATAGCCAAGTTTTAAATTGGTATTTTTCATTAAAGGTTGAAATTCTATCAAAAGCTCTTGCAAAGGTTTTAATTGTAATATCTTCAGCTTCATCTTCATTTTTACATTTATTTAGTTGAAAGCGATAAACATCTTTCCAGAAAGTATTAAGTAATGAATTGAATGCTATTTGGTCGCCCTTTTTGGCTTGTTTAATGATTGAATAAATGTCAAAGTTTTTATTCATGTTAAAGTTACCAATGTTTTGGTGGTGATATTAAATTTTGGATAAAAATATACAATTGTATAAATATAATTGAAATTTCATAGATAGGAGCAAATACAATTAAATCTTTTTCATTTAGTTTGGTTGCGGATCTGTAAACAACAAAATACCAGATAGATAATCTAGTAATAATCAGCAATATAGTTAAAGTAGGATTGATTTTTAGCATTAACAATGTAAGTGCTAATAACCAAAATAAAACTTGAGAAACATAAAATATACCAAGTAATATTTTATGTATATTTTTATAATGTGAAGAGGTTGTAATATGTCTTCTTTTTTGATTTAACCATGCTTTGAAATTAGTTTTAGGTTCAGAAATAGTAAAACTATTTTTATTAAAACAAATGCTTGTATTTTTTGCAGTTGTTATTTGATTAATAAATAAATCATCATCTCCGGAAATGATATTAATATGATTTTTAAACCCTTTTGCTTTTATAAACTCATCTTTATTATATGCAATATTTCTACCTACACCCATGTATGCCTGACCAATTTTAGCATAAGAAAAGTATTGAATTGCTGTAAGTAAAGTTTCAAAACGAATGATTTTATTTAAAAATGATTTTTTTATTTTACGATATGCTCCGTATCCTAATACTATAGTTTTTTCATTTGAAAAATTAGATATCATTTCTTTTATCCAATCATTTGAATTTGGCTTACAGTCGGCGTCGGTTAATAATAAATGACTGTATTTGGCAGAGTTTATACCAAATGTTAATGCATTTTTTTTACCTTTTGAATTTTCTTTGTTAATTGTAATTATTTGGATATTAATTTTCTTTGTTGATAAACTATTTTTAAAATTTCGCATTACTTCAAGTGTATTATCCTTGGAAGCATCATTGACTAAAACGATTTCAAATTTTGGATAATTTTGATTTACAATAGATGGGAGAAACTTTGTCAAGTTGTTTTCTTCATTTTTCGCGCAAATTATTATAGATATTGGAAAGAAATTATCATTTCCAATTTTCAACTTTGAAAAAGAAAACTTTCCGAAAAGAAATAAATAAAAAGTTATTTGGATTACAATTATGATACAAAATGTAATAAAAATTATCATTTTGAATTAAGATACTTTTTTAACTTGTATAGTAGGCTCTAAATTATCTAAATTGGATTTACATCCACCTTCATTACCACAACCACATGTAATTCCCTTTTCTTTCATTTTAACATTACTACCTGCACATGTTCCATCAAATTCACCATCTTTTTTCGCCCAAATTTTTATAGCAATTCCAGCAAAAGCTAAAGCTAATAGTACTATTGTAATCAATAAAAGTTTCATTTTTATAAAGCTAAAAAATTATTATTGCAAAGTTAATTATTTTAAAAAATATACAGTTGTTTTTTGATGATGATTTTTTAAAATAGATGTAATTTTTGTATCAAAATTTCAATTTAAAGGTAAATTCTGTAAAAATAAATCAGTATCCTGTTTAAAATCATCACTTATAAATTCACTATCAGATTTACATTTTAGTTTTAATAGTTTCATGTCACTATTCCATTTGTTACCATCAAAAAAAGTTAATCCTTTAAAATCTCGGACTTTATATAGTGATTTTTCTCCATAACAAGTTCCTAAATAAACATAGTTTAACTTATTTTCAGCTGCCCATTTGATGACACTAAACATCATCCATTTTCCTAGAGAGTATTTTTGATAGTCTAATTCAAAAAAAGAAAACCAATAGTGTAAAGTACCATTTTCAATGATAGCGATTACATAGCCTACTTTTTTTTGATTTAAAGAAAATTCAAAAATATGTGTTATACTATCTGATTTGAGTATATAATCTAACCTATCAATACTTATTGCTTCACTAAATCTTTTTGAAGCAAAATCCAGACAAAAATCTTTAAAAGAACTATCATTAATATTAAATTCATTTATGGGGGTGAGTGTAAAGGTTGGTTTTAATAATGTAATTTTTTTGGCAACTCTTCTATTCTCAGATGATTCTTTGAAATGATTTATTTCTACTCTTAAACTTCTGGCTAAATAATATGTTTCGTATTGTAAATTTATATTGTTGGAGTAGGGTAAGAATCCTTTTTGATAAATTTCAGGAATTTCTTTTTGAGCTTCTTTTATACAATAGGTAGCATAGTTAAATGTATAAGTACTATAATCAACAAAACTTTCTGATTTAAAAATTTTCATTATTTGTTATTTAAAGAGTAAACTTAATAAAATTAAATAAAAAAAACCTATCATTTTGAGATAAATCGATAGGTTTTATTATTTGAAAAAATATAATTTTAAAACTCTTTAACTAGTTCATTTTGAATATTATGAGGAACAGGTTCAAAAGATGCAAATTTAGTTTTAAAAGTTGCCCTTCCCTGAGTTTGCGAACGTAAACTAGTGGAGTATTTATACATTTCTGCAAGTGGAACTTTAGCTTTGATAATCTGATGTTTACCATCACTATCCATTCCAACAATAATAGATCTACGTGATTGTAAATCGGTCATTACATTACCCATTAGTTCTTCAGGCACTCTAACTTCCAGATCATGTACAGGTTCCATCAGTTTTGGTTTTGCAGCTAAAAATGCTGCTTTAAAAGCATGTGCGCCAGCAATTTTAAATGAAATATCATTAGAATCTACAGAGTGCATTTTACCGTCATAAACCATAACTCTAATATCTCTTGCATAAGAACCTGTTAAAGGTCCTTCTTCCATAACTTCTAAAACACCTTTCATAATTGCGGGCAAATATCGAGTGTCAATAACACCACCGGTAATACAGTTGTAAAAAATCAATTTTCCTCCCCAATTCAAATCTACTTCTTCTTTTTTTCTAATATTAAATCCTTCTGGATCTGGTATTCCTTCATACCAAGGCTCAATTTTTAAATGAACTTCACCAAATTGACCAGCTCCACCTGATTGTTTTTTGTGCTTATAACTAGTTGAAGCAGGTCGTTGAATAGTTTCTCTATAAGCAATTCTTGGTTGTTCAAATTCAGCTTTTATTCCATAAATATTTTGAAGGATCCAATCAATTGTTGACAAATGTAATTCACCTTGACAGGAAAAAATTAATTGTTTTAGTTCATTTGAATATTTAACTTCAATTGTAGGATCCTGACTGTGAATTTTTTTAAAAACCTCACTTAATTTTTCTTCATCTTTTTTATTTACTGCTTGTACAGCTTTTCTTATTCTTGGTTCAGGAAAAAGAATAGGTTTTATTGTAATATCATGTCCTTCAGCATGTAAAGTATCATTGGTTTCAGTATATTTTAATTTTATTGTAGCACCAATATCTCCCGCAGTTAATTTATCAACAGGATGCCGTTTTTTTCCATCCATAATGAATAGCTGATTTAAATTTTCAACTTCATTTGTACGAGAATTTACCAAACGATCATTTTGTTTTACTTCACCAGATTTTACTTTAAAAAATGTAATTTGACCTACATTAGGTTCATGAAATGTTTTAAATACGAATAAAGATGTAGGCTCACTAGCTTTACAAATTATATCATTACCCTCAACACTTTGTTCAGGTTTTAAATCAGCTGCTGCAGGAGCAACATTATCAATAAACCCCATTAATCTGCCACTTCCCATATCATGTAATGCCGAAACACAAAAAACAGGAAATAATTCATGGTTTAACATTCCTTTTTGTATGCCTAATCGCATTTCATCTTCATTTAAAGTGCCTTTATCAAAGTATAATTCCATTAATTCTTCATCATTTTCGGCAGCTTTTTCAACAAGTTCATTATGTAATTGATCGGCGAGTTCTTTTTGATCATCAGGAATGGGTAATTTTTCTGGTTTACCACCTTCAGGTTTAAATTTATATACCTTCATTTTTAAAACATCAACTATGCATTGTGCACCATCAATTTTTATAGGGTATTGAACTTTAACAGCATTGTTTCCAACTAAATCAACAATACTCTGAAAACTCTGGTCAAAATTTGCTTTTGGATGATCAATTTGGTTAATAACAAAAAGTGTTGGTCGGCTGAAACGGTTTATATATTCCCAAATAATTTCGGTACCAATTTCAACGCCTTGTTGTGCATTGATCACCGTAACTAATGAATCAGCTACCCTCATTGTAGATGCAATTTCACCAATAAAATCATCTAAACCGGGTGTGTCAATAATGTTGATCTTATAATTGCGCCATTCAGTATGTAGAGGTGTTGCAAAAACTGAAGTTTCTCTTTTATGTTCAATTTCATGGTAATCAGAAACTGTATTTTTGTCTTCAATTCTCCCTCTACGGTTGAGAAGTCCGGCTTCAAATAGCATTGTTTCTGCTAGGGTAGTTTTGCCACTATTATGTGCACCTACCAAAGCAATGTTCTTTATGTGTTTTTCATCATATACTTTCATAATGCGTTTTTAATTTTATAATTTGCATAAAGTTATGAAATTATAAGAAATATTTTATGATAAATGTTAGGGAAAAATTGGAAGTGTTTCGTATTGATTGAAAAATAAATTTAAAAAAAGAAAATCTAGATAATATTTACCTCAATTTCCAAATTAATGTTAAACTTTTCGTGAACTGATTTTAGTATTTTTTGCGCCAATTCGTATATTTCTTTACCGGTTGCCTTATTGTAATTTACCAAAACCAAGGCTTGTTTTTTATGAACACCGGCATCACCAAAGCGTTTGCCTTTAAAACCACATTGTTCTACCAACCATCCGGCAGGAACTTTTACCAAATCATCAGATATGATGTAATTTGGAATATTTGGATATTGTTTTTTTAATTGATTAAAATGCTGAGTAGAAATTACCGGGTTTTTAAAAAAACTTCCACTATTACCAATTTCTTTGGGATCAGGTAATTTGCTTTTTCTAATCAAAATTACAGCATTTGACACATCTTTTATAGTAGGGTTTTTGATGGTTTTTTTATGGAGCTCTTCTTGAATTGCGCCATATGATGTATTTATTTGATGGATATTTTTGGAAAGTTTAAAAGTTACATTAACAATGATATATCTACCTTTTTCTATATTTTTAAAAACAGATTCACGATAACCAAAATTACAATCCTCTTTTTTAAAGGTTTTAATTATTCCGGTATCAATTTCAATGGCTTCTAGCTCTTGAAAAACATCTTTGATTTCAACTCCGTAAGCGCCTATATTTTGCATCGGACTTGTGCCTACATTCCCAGGAATTAAAGATAAATTTTCTATACCTCCAAAATCATTTTCAATACACCAAAGTACTAATTCATGCCAATTTTCACCTGATTGGACTTTTATAAATACTGAATTATTATCAAGATTATTATTTTTAATAATTTCAATACCTTTTAAGTTAAGGTGAATAACGGGTTTGGAAATGTTTTTGATCAATAAAATATTACTTCCGCCACTTAGAATAAAAATATCTTTATGATTTGAAATAACATCTAGGAGCTGTTGTAATGAATTGACAGAGATAAAACTTTCGGCATTTATATCAATACCGAAAGTATTATAAGGTTTTAAAGATATGTTCTTTTGAAAAATCAATTTTTATATTGTTCTAAAGCGAGTTTTAATAATTCAACAGAGCGAATTAAACTTTCTTTATTAAGTACGTAAGCTATGCGAATTTGATTTTTTCCTGATCCTTTTGTTGAATAAAACCCACTTGCCGGAGCTACCATTACAGTTTCATTATTATCATTAAAATTTTCAAGCATCCATTGTGAAAAATCATCAGCATCATCAATAGGTAATTCAGCAATACAATAAAATGCTCCTTTAGGGGTTGCCACTTTTAAGTTTTCAATTTTTTTCAATTCTTTTATTAAAGTGTTTCTTCTGTCAACATATTCTTCTATAACTTCATCAAAATAAATCTGTGGAGTTTCTAGGGCTGCTTCACTAGCAATTAGAGCATAAGTTGGTGAGCTTAAACGCGCTTGAGCATATTTTAAAGCAGTTTGAATAACTTCTTTATTTTTTGAAACAACACAACCTATTCTGGCACCACACATACTGTATCGTTTTGAAACAGAATCAATCATAATTGCATTATCATCAATACGAGTTCCGCTCATTACTGAATGATGTTGTACGCCATCATAAACAAATTCTCTATAAACTTCATCAGCAATTAAAAATATATCGTGTTTTAAAACCAATATTTTTAACTTTTCAATTTCTTCTTTTGAATATAAGTACCCTGTTGGATTACCGGGGTTACAAATTAAAATTGCTTTTGTTTTTGGAGATATCAATTTTTCAAATTCCTCTATTTTTGGAAGTGAAAATCCATCATCAATTTTTGAAACAATGGGTACAATATTTATACCATTAGCTGTAGAAAAACCATTATAATTTGCATAAAACGGTTCAGGAATTATAATTTCATCACCAAAGTCGGTTATACTTCCCAAAGTAAATAAAAGTGCTTCTGATCCACCGGTCGTAATAATAATATCATTAGCTGTAACATCAATATTATTTTTTTTATAATATTCGGCAAGTTTTGTACGATAAATTTCTGAACCTTCACTACGAGCGTAAGCTAATACTTCAAGATTATTATTTTTTACCGCGTCTAAAGCAACTTTTGGGGTTTTAATATCTGGCTGACCAATATTTAAATGATAAACTTTGACACCTCTTTTTTTTGCTTCTTCTGCAAACGGTACTAATTTTCTTATAGGTGATTCAGGCATCAAAGCACCTTTATTTGAGATTTTTGGCATGATTTTATTGGATTAAAATGTACAACAAAATTGCAAAATATAATTTACATTATTGTTTAAAAAATTATCTTTTTTAAGTTAAATTTCGTATCTTTAATGATATTAATTATAAAATGTAAGATTATGTCAAGCGATTCAAAACTTTTAATTGGACTTATAGTAGGAGCTACTGCAGGGGCAATGGCTGGTTTACTGTTTGCACCTGCGCCGGGAAAAGAAACCCGTGAAAAAATTGCAGATAAGGCAAGTGATTTAAAAAACGATTTAGATATTAAAATGAAAGATTTATCTGATAAAATAGCAAATCTTGAAAAGGAGTCAATTCAAGATTTTAAAGATAAATTTTACGATGTAAAAGGTACTGTAAAGAAAAAATATGAACATGTTGCTACCAAAGTGAAAGATTTGGAAAAAGATCTTATTCATAAAATGGAAGACTTGAAAAAGAAAGCCAACAAAATGGAAAAAGAGGCAGAACACGCTTAAATGTTGTATTTGATTTTTAAAATATGATAGAACTAATAAAAAAATATGTTGAAAATAGATTTCAACTTATTAAATTAGAGCTTGTTAGTGCTTTAGCTAATATCGGATCAGGTTTAGTAAGCTCTTTTTTAATATTAATTATTGGAATGATAATTTTACTAATGTTTAGCTTGGCATTGGCTTTTTGGTTTGCTGCAATTTTTGAAAGTGAAGTTATTGGTTTTGCTATTGTAGGAGGGATTTACACTTTGATTTTTATTGTTTATCTATTCCTTTTCAAAAATTTAATCGGCAATAAAGTAAAAAACGAAATAGTAAAAGCAGCATTATCCGCTGAGGAAGAATTAAATAAATTTGATGAAAATACTGAATTATGAATGATGAATTTGGTTTCAAAATAAATTCTTATAAAAATTTAAAAACTGCTAAAAAACTCTTGAAAATTGAAATTGATATTCAGGAGATTGAATTTAAAAATAATCCGTTTTTTAAAATTTTATCATCGTTTTCTAAAGGTGATTCATTTAAAAACTCATTTCAAAATTCATTTACATCGTTGTCTATTGATAATTATAAAAAAACTGCCGAAAATATAATAAGTACAATATTGATGGCTAATAAAAAAACACGTAAATATTTTATTGCTTTTATCATTGCCAGAGAGATGGTTCCGTATACTATTCATAAGATAAATGATTTTCTAAAAAAATAATAACAAAAGCTAAACTTTTCTTAAATAAAATGTTTTTAAGCTATTTTGTAGTAACTTAAAAACATTATTTGATTAGTTATGTCTTTAAAGAGAACATTTTATTTTATTTTCATATTATTTGTATCTTTTTCTGGAATTTCCCAAAGAAGTTTTAAAATTTTGAAAAATAATGATAGGGTAACAATACCATTTACATTGGTAAATAATTTGGTAGTAATTTCTGCAAAAGTAAATGGGAAAGAATTATCATTTTTATTAGATACCGGTATAGATAAAACGATATTATTTAATTTAAAATTTTCTGATTCTCTCATTCTTAAAAATGTAGAGAAAATTAAACTTCGTGGATTAGGAGAAGGACAACCCATTGAAGCTTTGAAATCAAAAAATAATTTATTGAGAATAAATAATATTGTTAACCCAAATCATTTGGTTTTTATGATTATTGATGATCAATTTGATTTATCTACAAAGATGGGAATTGATATCAATGGGATTATAGGAGGCGATCTATTTAAAGATTTTATTGTAAAAATCAACTATTCAAATAAAAAAATAACTTTTTATAATCCTAAATTCTATGTATATAAAAAATGCAATAACTGTATAACTTTACCTTTAGAATTTTATAATCAAAAACCATATATTGATGTTTTTGTAGAAGATCATTTAGGAGAAGAATTTAAAGTTAAGTTGTTAATTGATTCTGGAGGAGGAGATGCACTTTGGTTATTTGAAAACACACATCCTAAAATAACAGTATCAGATAAGTTTTTTGAGGATTATCTTGGTAGAGGACTAAGTGGGAGTATTTATGGTAAAAGAAGTAAAATTAAAAAAGTAAGAATTGGAGACTTTATTTTAGAAAATATTTTGGTTTCTTATCCAGATTCTACTTCAATAATAACTGTTCATAAAAGTAAATATAGAAATGGAACTCTTGGTGCTGAAATTTTAAAACGTTTTCATGTTATTTTTGATTATCAAAATAGTAAAATCACATTGAAGAAAAATTTGTTTTATAAAACACCATTTTTATATAACAAAAGCGGTATGGAGTTGATTTTTAGTGGAGATGTATTGGTTCAAGAAAAAAGTAGCAGGTTTGTTAATTATGAATTTAAAGATAATAAAAGTTCTTTAATTACTGAAGTAATGGCTATTTATAACTTGGCTTATAAGCCAGGTTATGAAATTTCATTCATTCGTAAACAATCACCAGCGCATTTTGCAGGTTTATTAGTTGGAGATATAATTATAGAAATTAATGGAAAACCAGCTTATGAAAAGAAATTAGATGAAATTATATATACGCTATCAGGTAAAGAGAATAAAAAGATTAAGCTCTTAATTGAAAGAAACGGTAAACAACTTAAATATGAATTTCTTCTTAAGAATATATTATAAATTTATTTGAAGGCTAATTTTTATTTTCAGAAACTATACTTTTCTTTTTTTGTAGATCATTTGCAGGTTTATCTAATACCCTTCCTTTAACTCTCAATATTTTTGTTGCATCAAAAGCATTTGATGTTATAGTGATAGTTTTAGAAAAAGGACCAACTCTGTTTGTTGCGTACCTTACTTTTATTTCTCCTGTATCTCCTGGCATAATTGGTTCTTCAGGTTTTGTTGGTACTGTACAGCCACAGCTTCCTCTTACAGTTGTAATAATCAAAGGTGATTTGCCAATATTTTTAAATATAAAAACTCTATTACCATCAGAATTTAAAGCAATTTCTCCATAGTCAATTATCTCATTTTCAAATTCAAATACCGGACCGGTATAATCTTTTTTGATTTCTTCTTCTGTTTGTGCATATAATGGTGCAGATAAAACAATTGCAAATAAAATTAATAGTAATTTTTTCATGATTTTGATTTTATTGTAAAATTAATACTTTTTACGATAAAATAGTAACTAAATTCATCCAAAGATATTGTGTAATATTGTAATTTTGCACACTATTTCACAAAATTTTAATAAATGAATATCCCAACTAAATATAACGCTTTAAAAGTTGAAGATAAATGGTATCAATACTGGATGGATAATAAATATTTTCATTCAACACCTGATGACAGAGAACCATATACTATTGTAATTCCACCACCAAATGTTACTGGTGTTTTACACATGGGCCATATGTTGAACAATACCATTCAGGACGTGTTAATTAGACGGAAAAGAATGCAGGGTTATAATGCGTGTTGGGTTCCGGGAACAGATCATGCTTCAATAGCTACCGAAGCAAAAGTTGTAGAAAAATTAAAAGAACAGGGTATTGAAAAATCAGATCTTAATCGTGAAGAATTTTTAAAACATGCTTGGGATTGGACTCATAAACACGGTGGATTAATTTTAGAACAGTTAAAAAAATTAGGAGCTTCATGTGATTGGGATAGAACCAAATTTACATTAGATGATGATTTAAATGAATCGGTTACTAAAGTGTTTATTGATTTATATAATAAAGGATTGATTTACAAGGGGTATCGTATGGTTAACTGGGATCCTGAAGCTAAAACTACATTAAGTGATGAAGAGGTAATTTATGTTGAAAAACCAGGTAAATTATATTATATAAAATACCAAATTGAAGGAACAAATGAATATATACAAATAGCAACAACCCGACCTGAAACAATTTTAGGAGATACCGCAATTTGTATAAATCCTAATGATGATCGTTTTAAACATTTAAAAGGCTTAAAGGTTATAGTTCCAATTGTAAATCGTATAATTCCAATTATTGAAGATGAATATGTTGATATGGAATTTGGTACGGGTAGCTTAAAAATAACACCAGCACATGACCCCAATGACAAGATCATAGGTGAAAAGCATAAATTAGAAGTAATTGATATTTTTAATGATGATGCTACTTTAAATTCTTATGGATTGCATTTTGAAGGAAAAGATAGATTTGTTGTAAGAAAAGAGATTGTTGAAGAATTAACTTTAAAAGGATTTTTAGTTAAAACGGAAGATTATACTCATAAAGTAGGTACATCTGAGAGAACCAAAGTTATAATTGAGCCAAAAATTTCTGAACAATGGTTTTTAAAAATGGACGATTTGGTAAAACCTGCAATAAAAGCAGTTTTAGAAACCAAAGAAGTGAAATTGGTACCCAGTAAATTTGAAAATACTTATCGCCACTGGATGGAAAATATTCGAGATTGGAATATTTCTCGCCAATTATTGTGGGGGCATCGAATACCGGCATATTATTATGGTAAAGGAAATGATGATTTTGTAGTTGCAAAAAATATTGAAGATGCTTTAGAATTGGCTAGAGGTAAATCTAAAAACCCAAATTTAACACTTGACGATATAAATCAAGAAGAAGATTCTTTAGATACTTGGTTTTCATCTTGGTTATGGCCTATGAGTGTTTTTGATGGGATTAATAATCCAGAAAATGAAGATTATAAATATTATTACCCTACAAACGATCTTGTAACTGCTCCAGATATTATATTTTTTTGGGTTGCCAGAATGATTATTGCAGGTTATGAATTTGATGGAAGAAAACCTTTTGAAAATGTTTATTTTACAGGAATAGTTAGAGATCAACAGCGTAGAAAGATGTCAAAATCATTAGGCAATTCACCTGATCCAATTGAGTTGATGGAACAATATGGCGCAGATGGAGTTAGAGCCGGTATTTTAATGAGTTCAGCAGCAGGTAATGATTTGCTTTTTGATGAAAATTTGATGCTTCAAGGACGTAATTTTGCCAATAAAATTTGGAATGGTTTCCGTTTGGTAAAAGGATGGGAAGTTTCTAGTGAAATTGAGCAACCTCAATCAGCAAGAATAGCCATTAAATGGTATCAATCTAAATTTCAAAAAACTTTACAATTTATTGAAAATCAGTTTGAACAATATAGATTGTCGGATGCTTTAACAGCAATTTATAAATTGGTTTGGGATGATTTTTCTTCTTGGTATTTAGAAATGGTTAAACCTGAATACGGTAAACCAATTGATGTAAAAACCTTAAAAGCAACTATTGCTTTTTTTGAAGATAATATTAAAATATTACATCCTTTTATGCCCTTTATTACAGAAGAAATTTGGCAATATTTTAGTGAAAGATCAAAGGAAGAAGCATTAATTATTTCAAATTATCCAGAACAATGCAACTTTGATGAAAATATTTTAAATGATTTTGTAGTCATTCAAGAAATAGTTTCAGCAATTAGAAATATCCGAAAAGAAAAAAATATTTCATTTAAAGAAAAAATAGAACTATTCATTTTAGAAAAAGAAAAATTAAATTCTGATTTTAATGATGTATTTAAAAAGTTATGTAATATTTCTAATATTTATAAGGTAGATATAAAAATTGAAAATGCTATTACTTTTAGAGTAGGGTCTAACGAGTTTTTTATTCCGGTATCGAAAAATATTGATGTAGAAGAGGAGTTTAAAAAACTTTCGGAAGAATTAAAATATACAAAAGGATTTTTAATATCAGTTCAAAAGAAATTGAGTAATGAACGATTTGTAAATAACGCACCGGAACAAGTAATAACTAACGAGCGTAAAAAAGAAGCAGATGCAATTTCAAAAATTACGATGCTTGAAGAGAGCTTAAAAAGTTTAAATAGATAAAATATTTCAATATTTTATTTTTCAAGTATAGTTTTAACTTGAAAGTTAACAGCTACTTTACTTCAAGTTTTACTGATACCATCAGCCATTTTATGTTTATCTTAACAAACTTTGTTTAAAGTATTGATAGCTTTTTGAGCAAACCATTCAAGGTTAAATCAACTTTTTCTATTTCATTTTCATATATATTTGTTTTACTCGAAATTTTTATAGTTTTACCATTACTCCAAAAATATTTTTAGTTAGTTTAGAATCTCGAATACTATCATTAATAAAAAAACTGGATACAGGAACTTCAAAATCAAAGCCATTTAAACCTCTATTGGATAAGCTGATTTATTTTTAATTAGAAATTATATAATTTTTTGGTCAGTAAATTTTTCAACCAATTTTATATATTCTTGTTTGGCTTCATCAACAGAAATTTTATTTATTTGAAACCAAGCATTAAGTTTAAAGGCATTTCTTATAGCATTGTTACCTGAAGGATGTGCTACAGCATCTTTACTAGTAGCATGTTTATAATATGCATAAAATTGCAACATAGTATCAGGTGGTAATTTTTTGGTCATTGCCGATGCTATTTCAAAAGCTTTTTTAAATTTTCGATCAAGATCTGTCATTAAATTTTGGCAATTATAGTTTCTCCTCCTTTGGTTTTTTGATTAAGCTCAACAACAAGTTTCATATCCAAAGGTACAAAAATATCTATTCTGGATCCAAATTTAATGAATCCAGCATCATCACCCTGAGTAACAGATTTTTCTACTTTTGCATAATTTACTATACGGCGTGCAACAGCGCCTGCTATTTGACGGTATAAAATTTCACCAACTTTTTTATTTTCAATAACTATAGTTGTTCGTTCGTTTTCTTCAGAAGATTTTGGGTGCCAGGCAACTAAGTATTTTCCAGGGTGATATTTGTTAAACTTTATTATGCCACTTGCAGGATATCGGGTAACATGAACATTTAAGGGAGACATAAATATTGATATCTGTCTTCTTTTGTCTTTAAAATATTCTTTTTCAACTACTTCCTCAATAACTACTATTTTTCCATCTGCAGGAGCTATTATATAGTCATCATTGATTTGAGTATTTCTTTTTGGGTTTCTGAAAAATTGAAGAATTAATATAAAAAGTATTAAAAATAAAATCATTAATACTTTTTGTAACCAATAAATAAGTACAAAATATTCAACTAAAAAAATAGATACAACTAAAATTAATGCTGAAAAAAATATGATTTTAAAACCTTCTTTATGAAACATTACATGGTTAGGTATAAGTAAATATAAATAAATGGTGTTGCAAAGATAATACTATCTAATCTATCTAAAAAACCACCATGCCCTGGAATAAAATTACTGCTGTCTTTTAATTTAGCTTGACGTTTAAACATAGATTCTATTAAATCACCTAAAACCCCAAAAGTACTAACAATTATTGCTATAGCAAACCACTGTATAGAATGAATACTAAAACAATATTCTGATATAAAATATCCAGAAATAAATGTAAAAATAAATCCTCCTAAAAATCCTTCAACTGTTTTATTTGGTGATACTCTTTCAATAAGTTTAGTTTTTCCGAAATTTTTCCCAATAAGAAAAGCAAAAATATCATTACTCCAAGTCAATATAAAAACACCTATTATAATTGAACTGTCAAATGAATTTTCTATATTTAAATAAGGTATTTTAATCAATAACGATAACGGAATAATAATATAAATTAATGATAAAAATATTCTGCCTAAGTATTGAATAGCTACTTTTCTTGATGAGATCAAAGTAGTAATTAAAGTGAAAAACAAAACAAATGTGAATAAGGAAACTATTATTTTTTCGGATAAATTATCTTTTAAAACTATTAGATTACTATTAGAAATAATTGCTAATAAAAAAGATGTAATAGCTAAAATATAAGGATAAACACTTTTTAATTCAATAATTCTTAAAAATTCATAAAGAGAAATTATTAAAAAAATAAAAAATAAACTGTAAAAATAGAATGGTCCTAAAAGTGAAGAAGAAACAATTAAAGCTACATATATAAAACCGAAAATTATACGTTTGGTAAAGTTGTTCATGAATTTATAAATCTTCTAATAAAAGCAAATATAAGGTTTTACTATTGGTATTACCATAACTCATAAAATCAGGATCTGTTTTATTTGGAAAATAGTCTTTAATAGAACTAATGATTGTTGCTTCATTTTTTTCTGATCTGTTTCTTATACCAGAAATACCATCACGAGTATCTTTAGCAATTTGACTTGTTTTTGCAAATACTATAAAATTATTTGGTAATTCTTTTAATTTTTTATCATGTAGTTGACGAGAAGTAAACATAATGCTTCCATCATCAGAAATTAAGGATTCACAACAGGTGAAAAAAGGTAAACTAGGAATAATTTTTTCAGTTTTAGCACTTTTAATTTTAGTTAAAATTTCAAGTAATTCTTCATTAAAACTAACAACATTATTCCAACTGTTCTCTTGTAAAATTTGAATTAAATTTGTTTCAACCTCCTCTTGATTAGAACAGTATAAAAATTTACCACCTTTATGAATAAGTTTTTTTACAAATCTTTCATCAATTGACATTTCATCAAAAGGTTCAGAAATATTTTCCTCTTTTTTTTGAGAAGGATAGATTTTATTTTTTAAAAATTTAGTGAAGAAATTCATAAGTAAAAATGTAATTATTCAAATTTACAAAAACACTTTGGTTATTTTGATGATTCCTTAGAATTTTCATCCTTAGAGTCTTCATTTTTTTCGGTTATTTCTTCTTTTGTTTCTTCTTTTTTACTTTTACTCTTACTTATTGCAATTGGTTCTTCTTTTTGAAATGGTCTTTCCCCAAAAATACTTTTCAAATTTTCTTCAAAAATAACTTCTTTTTCAACTAAAATATCAGCCAATTCAATAAGTTCTTTTTTGTGTTCTTTAAGAATTTTTATAGCTCTATTATACTGTTTTTCAATTATTTTTGAAATTTCCTCATCAATGGTTTGGGCTGTTAATTCACTATATGGTTTAGTAAAAGTATAATCACTTTGACCGCTTGAATCATAATAAGTGATATTACCAATTTTATTATTTAAACCATAAATAGTAACAATTGCTCTTGCTTGTCGGGTTACTTTTTCTAAATCATTTAAAGCACCTGTTGAAATTTTATTGAACATAACTTTTTCTGCTGCTCTTCCACCCAGTGTGGCACACATTTCATCTAACATTTGATCAGTTTCAACAATTTGTCTTTCTTCAGGTAAATACCAGGCGGCACCCAACGATTTACCTCTTGGAACGATAGTTACCTTAACTAGAGGCGCTGCATGTTCTAACATCCAGCTAACTGTAGCGTGGCCAGCTTCATGATATGCAATGGTTTTTCTCTCTTTAGGCGTTATAATTTTATTTTTCTTTTCTAGACCACCTACAATTCTATCAACCGCATCTAAAAAGTCTATATGATATACTTTCTTTTTATTCTTTCTAGCAGCAACTAAAGCTGCTTCATTACAAACATTTGCAATATCAGCACCAGAAAAACCAGGAGTTTGTTTTGATAAAAATTCAATATCAACGTCTTTATCCATTTTTAAAGGTTTGATGTGTACTTCAAAAATTTCCTTTCGTTCATTTCTATCTGGCAAGTCAACATAAATTTGACGGTCAAATCTACCTGCACGCATTAAAGCTTTATCCAAAACATCAGCACGGTTAGTTGCAGCAATAACAATAACGTTGGTATCGGTACCAAAACCATCCATTTCAGCAAGCAGTTGATTTAAAGTATTCTCTCTTTCATCATTGCCGCCTGTAAAGTTGTTTTTACCTCTGGCTCTACCAATAGCATCTATTTCATCAATAAAAATAATTGATGGTGATTTAGCTGCAGCTTGTTTAAATAAATCTCTAACCCTTGAAGCTCCAACACCTACAAACATTTCAACAAAATCTGATCCCGAAAGAGAAAAGAAAGGTACATGTGCTTCACCGGCAACAGCTTTTGCAAGTAATGTTTTACCCGTACCTGGAGGTCCAACCAATATTGCACCTTTAGGAATTTTACCACCTAATGCAGTATATTTATCAGGGTTTTTTAGGAAATCAACAATTTCTTGAACTTCTTCTTTGGCACCTTCTAAACCAGCAACATCTTTAAATGATGTTTTAACTTTTGTATTTTGATCAAATAATTTTGCTTTTGATTTACCAATATTAAAAATCTGACCTCCAGGACCACCACTACCACCACCAGACATTCTACGCATGAAAAATATCCAAATAGCAATAAGGAATATAAAAGGCAACCAAACCATAAATGAATCTAAAAAGCTGGTTCTAGAAGTATTATCTTTATCAAAATCAAGTTCATATTCAGATTTTGCATTTTTTAATTCATTTTCAAAATTTTGTAAATCACCAAAATCATAAATATATGTAGGAGAACCTTGATTTAAAAAGGATTGATTTTTACCTTTTTTATATATTTCTTTACTTAAGGCCTCTGATTTAATTGTTAATTGTGCTATATCACTATTTACGATTACTATTTTTTCAATATCATTATCTACTAAAATAGTTTTAAATTCGTTTTGAGATAACTTATTACTAGTTAACTCAGAACTGTTTAATAACTGATAACCAATTAATAATGCGAAGATAATTCCATAAATCCAATAAAAATTGAATTTAAAATTGAATTGCTTCAAAGGATTGTTATTATTGTCTTTTTCTTTATTATTATCTTTTTTCATCAAAGTATTTTAATATTTATTGCTTAATAAGCATTTTGAATATTTGTGATTTTGGCATCTCCCCACAGTTCTTCTAAATTATAAAATTCTCGAACATGTTTTTGAAAAACATGTACAACAACATTTACATAATCTATCAATATCCATTCTGCATTACTTTCTCCTTCAACATGCCAAGCTTTATCTTTTAAGGTTTTGCTTACATTTTTTTGGATAGAACCTGAAATTGCACTTACTTGAGTGTTTGAATTAGCCTCACAAATAATAAAGTAATCGCAAACTGTATTTTCAATATCTCTTAAGTCAAGAATAGTTGTTTTCTCACCTTTTACATCTTCAATTCCCTTGATTATTTCAGTAATCAAAAGATCTGTGTTTACTATTTTTTTAGTCATTAATATTTTTAAAAAATTTCTTGCAAATGTATCACATTTTTACCATTTTAGATGTTCTAAATTTGCATTATTATATTATGAAATTATTCAAACTTGATGCCATAAACTCAACAAGTATTTATTTAAAGCAATTATCAAAAGGAATTGATATAAGTAACTGGACTGTTGTAACTGCCGAATATCAGACTTCAGGTCGTGGTCAAATGCAAACTAAATGGGATTCTAAACGGAGTAAAAATCTAATATTTAGTATGTTAATTAAGTTTGATAATTTGAAAGCCAGTAATCAGTTTTATTTGAATTGCGCGATTTCTATCGGAATTTTTAACGCATTAAAAGAATACAAATTACCTCAATTAAAAATAAAATGGCCAAACGACATAATGTCAGTTAACAAAAAATTGGGAGGAATTTTAATTGAAAACTCATTAATGAATGATAAAATATATCAAACTGTAGTAGGTGTTGGTTTAAATATTAATCAAGTTACTTACCCTGATTATTTACCAAAAGCTGTTTCAATGAAGCAAATTTTAAAGAATGATTTTGATCGTGATAAAATTTTAATTAAAATTGTAAATTCTATTAAAACACAAATTGATATTTTAAATCAAGGAGAGTTCAAAACTTTGCATCAAAATTATGAAAATGTACTGTTTAAAAAAGGAAAAGTACTAATGCTTGAGAACAAGAATCAATTAAAATTTCTTGGTAAATTAATAGGAGTGTCAAAACAAGGTAAACTTATGGTTGAGCTTGAAAATGAATCAGTTACAGAATTTGATTTTAAAGAAATTAAGTTTATTTAGATAAAAGTAATCAACTATTTCTTTTCAATATTACTAATTAAAGTATTGATAAATTTTTGAAGTGGACCTTTAACCATCATTGCTACCATTGGGTTGAATTTACCGTCAAAAAGTAATTGAACATCACTTGAATTTTTTGATTTTTCTTCAATATTTGCAGTTAAAGTAAATGGAAATTTATCACTAACTGAACCTAAAACTAATTTTTTTGGTGTTTCTTGTTCCTGAAGTTTTAATTTAATTTCTGGCATTCCTTTTAAAGCAAACAAAAAAGAATTTTCATCAGCCTTAAATTTCTCAATGTTTTCAGGCATAATATGTTCAAAATTTTCAATTTTTGATAAATAATCAAACATTTCTTTGTTTGATTTTTGTACTGTAACTTTTGGACTTTCCAGATTCATATTTAATTTTTCTTAAACTATTTAGCCTTCCATTTACTAGGTTTTTTACGCCAAGAATTTAATGTTTTAAGGTGTTTTTCAGTAATATAATTTGTTTCAAGGGCTTGATCTATCAAGCTTTTATAATCACTTAAAGTAGTTAACTCTACATTAGCTTCTTTAAAATTTTCTTCGGCAATCTTAAAACCATAATTAAAAATTGCTACCATACCTTTTACGTTTGCTCCAGTTTCTTTTAGTGCTTTAACTGCA
This sequence comes from Flavobacteriaceae bacterium, assembly GCA_030613745.1. Classification (GTDB taxonomy): domain Bacteria; phylum Bacteroidota; class Bacteroidia; order Flavobacteriales; family Flavobacteriaceae; genus Lutimonas. Next base: position 21,018 of record JAUWLK010000009.1, read on the forward strand.
TTTAAACTACTTTTTCCGGTGCTGATTAAATCTTCAACCACAACAATATTTTGACCATTGTCTAAAAATCCTTCGATTTGATTTTTTCTACCATGTTTTTTAGGTTCAGGTCTAACATAAATAAAAGGAACACCTAATTCTTGAGCAACTAAAACACCTATTGCAATGGCACCGGTAGCAACACCAGCAATAACATCTGGTTTACCGTGTTTTTCGTTAATTATTTTTACTAAATTTTCGCGAATATAATTTCTTATTGGGACATAAGATAAAGTAATTCTGTTGTCACAATATATTGGAGATGACCAACCGGAAGCCCAAGTAAAAGGTTCATTTGGTTGTAATTTTATTGCTTTTATTGATAAGAGCAGTTCAGCCGTTTTTTTTGCAGTATTTTTGTCAAAAATCATGATACAAATGTATACAATTTTTAAGGATGATACTTCAATTATTTTGACAGATAATTTAAAAAATATCAACAAAAATATTTTTTATTATTGGGAAGAGATTGATATAAAGAATTTGTTTTATCAGATAGAAAAAAATAAAATAAGTGAATTTATTTTATATCATTCTGATTTAGAATTGATGTGGAATGAATTTTCAGCATATTTTAAACTAATAGAGGCAGCTGGAGGTATAGTTAAAAATACAGAAAAAGAAATACTATTTATTTATAGAAATGATAAATGGGATTTACCGAAGGGAAAAATTGAAAATGAAGAGAGTGTTGAACAAGCAGCAATTCGTGAAGTTCAAGAAGAATGCGGAATTTTAAAAGTGGTCATTAAAAAATTTATAGCAAAAACTTATCATATTTATACTGAAAAAGAACGTGAAATTTTAAAAGTGTCTTATTGGTTTTCTATGTTTAGTGATGAGATAAAAACTTACCCACAAGTAGAAGAAGGGATAACAAAAGTAGAATGGAAAAATAAAGAACAAATAAAAATAGCATTACAAAATACATATCCCAATATAAAATTATTGATTGAAAGTTGTCGTTAAATCGACTTTTCTAACTATAAATCAATTTGGTATAATTAAAATTCATTGTATTGTAGTATATTTGCCGCTTTTCAAAATTTAAAGTACATGGAGTTTATTACAAAAAGGTTACCAACTGTAAAAAGTGATATCTTATCTGGTATAACAGTAGCATTGGCTTTGGTTCCTGAAGCAGTAGCCTTTGCTTTTGTAGCTGGTGTAGATCCTTTAGTAGGTTTATATGCAGCATTTATTGTTGGAATAATTACTTCAATTTTTGGAGGTCGCCCAGGAATGATATCCGGAGCAACAGGTGCTTTGGCTGTGGTAATGGTTAGTTTGGTTGCTAGGGGTAATGACATGGGTGAAGTGGGAGAGAATTTGGGCTTGTATTATTTGTTTGCAACAGTAATTTTAATGGGAGCAATTCAAATACTTGCAGGTGTTTTAAAATTGGGAAAATTTGTAAGACTGATACCCCATCCTGTTATGTTGGGTTTTGTTAATGGTTTGGCCATAGTTATATTTTTATCCCAATTAGGGATGTTTAAAGAAAATATTAATGGTGAGAAAATTTGGCTACAAGGAACAGAATTATATTTAATGGGTGGCCTAGTTGCATTAACCATGATTATTATGTTGGGTTTACCAAAAATAAAAATCACTAAAAATCTTCCCGAAGCACTTATTGCAATTTTAGTCGTTTCGGCAATCGCAATTTTCTTTAAATTAGACATTGCTTCTGTTGGTTCATTTATTAGAGATGGAGGAGGAGAAGGATTAAAAGGAGGCTTGCCTTCATTACATCTAGAAACTTTTAGTAAAATTCCTTTTAACTGGCAAACTATAAAATTTATTTTTCCTTATGCTTTGATATTAGCTGCAATTGGTTTGATTGAGTCATTAATGACATTGAATTTAATAGATGATTTAACAGAATCTCGTGGTAATGGAAATAAAGAATGTATTGCCCAAGGAAGTGCTAACATTGTTACCGGATTATTTGGTGGAATGGGAGGTTGTGCAATGATTGGTCAATCAATTATCAATATAAAATCTGGAGGTAGAACTCGATTATCAGGTATTGTTGCAGCACTAAC